>NZ_JBNHFD010000014.1:0-61084 GCF_059089865.1 Arthrobacter sp. Y3221157 | reverse complement strand
ATGCCACCCCGGTGGCCACGTACAACAGCTCCGTGGCGGCGCGGGGCCAGGCCGACGCCGACACCGCCAGCGCGCGCCCGGGCTATTCGGAGCACCAGACCGGGTGGGCGTTCGACATTGCCGACGGCAACGGGGCCTGCGGGTTCCAGCCGTGCTTCAGGGACCAGCCCGCGGCGGTGTGGGCGAAGGCGAACGGGCACCGGTTCGGGTTCGTGGTGCGGTACCCGTGGATGTTCCACCCCATCACGGGGTACTACTACGAGCCGTGGCACCTGCGGTACATCGGCGTGGAGGCGGCCACGGACATGGCGGCCCGGGGCATCTTCACGCTGGAGGAGTACTTCGGCGTGGAGGCGGCGCCGGGGTACCTGTAAGGCCAGCGCTACCGTGCGGTCCGCTCGTCAATGATCTTTTCTATCGCCTCTTCGTCAGGGCACGGCTGGTCGTCGACTGGGCAGTTTCCGTCCCAAGGCACGCCGCTCTTTGCTGTCATGACCTCAACACACATCGTGCAGAAAACCGTAGCCTGCGGTGCGATAGTCATCTCGGGCTCCTCATACCCGCAGAGGGCTTTCCGCCAGACGACGTCACGGCAGCAGACGAAGTGGACCATCTCGTCCGGGTTCTGCTCCAACTTGTGCTTAACTTCCCATGCAGGAGTGCGCCCAACTTCCAGTGTTCCGCCGTCCTCGCGCGCTTGTGCGACCTCCACGTCCTGGTCCGTCATGGTCCCCCAATCTGAGTGCAAGTAGCACAGGCCCGCGTTGGCTCGGCAAGGGGCGTGATGAATGATGCACTGACCCTATGAAGGCCGTCCCACAGCCAGCAAGGATCTTGATCAAAGCCTGTGGAATAACTTGGGGGCCGGCGGGTGCTCCCTAGACCTCCGGGCTGCCGGAGGACTTCCGGCATGGAATAGCCCAGCCCTATGTTTGGGGCGCCCTTCAGCCCTCCAGTACGTTGGTTCTTATGCTGACTGGATTCAAGAATTTCATCATGAAGGGCAACGTGGTTGATCTTGCCGTCGCCGTTGTCATCGGCACCGCGTTCGGGTCGGTGGTGACGGCGCTGGTGAACAAGGTACTGATGCCCTTTGTTGCGGCGGTGGTTGGATCGCCGAACTTCGACAGCTTCGCCAGGGTTGACCTCAACGGCAACGCGATCGAATTCGGCGTCCTGCTGACGGCCATCGTCAATTTCCTGCTGATCTCGGCCGCCATCTACTTCGTGGTGGTCATGCCGATGAACCTGATGATCGAGCGCCGCAACCGGCGGCTGGGGATCGGCCAGGACGTCAAGAACGAGTCGGCGGAGGACCCGCAGATTGCCCTGCTGACCGAGATCCGCGACGCACTGAAAAGCCGGGCCTCCTAGCTGTCACACTAAGATCTACCGGCAACGTAAGCAGAGCAGGATATCTAGTAAAGGGGGTCCGCGTGAGTCTTGAAATTCTTGTCACGGCTGTCCAGCAAGGCACAATCCCGCCCTACGCGTACACGCAAGGTGCCAGAGCCCAGGCTGGCCATGAATTAGTATGCGCTGGAGCCCTGCGCTACGACGTACACCAAGTTGATCGGGTTCTCCGTGCTTGCGCCGCAGATCTCGCTCATCGACCGTCCCGCGACCCGGGCCCGGTCTGTGTTGAAGGACTCGGTATCTTTGCCCTGAGAGCAGTAGAACAAGACTGGGTAGAGGCGTTATAACTCGGCGCACAGAGGCAGCAAGCAAGCGGTAGTTGGGTTCAAGTTGTGCCCATTGATCCCCCCCCCACGGTGGGTATTCCGGACATGGCCAAGAGCCTGGGCGAAGGGCCGGATCCGGTTTGGCAGTGGCTGGTGCGCCCTTGGAACCTAACCGTGCCACTAGAGAGCCATCTGGTCACGACACTCGGAGTCCTAACCAAGTCCTCACCGCCAGTGTCGGTCTTCCGATGGGAAGTCGATCAGTGGGAGGCGTTGGATAGCCCGGCAGATCAAGTGGATCGAGCCGCTGTGCGTGTGACCCCCATCGGGCTGCTCTCGGCAGTGGTTGCCGATTGGTCCCTCGCTCTCTCCCTCGGAGTCGGCGAAGGCCTTCAACGTGTCGGATCAGCGTGGATGCGAACTCGATGAGCTTTTCCACGGCTCAATCAAAAGTCTCGGGAAAGAGACGGAAGTGAAGTACATCCTTGTTCTGCAATGGCCGGTTACCTCAGAGGCTGACTACGATGAGCTCATCGCCATAGAGGATCTGCTCGAGGCAAACCTCCCGGGTGCGCACGGCTTCGTGGACGGCCACGACTTCGGCACCGCCGAAATGAACATCTTTATCTGCAGCGACCTGCCTCTTGCAGCGTTTCAGGACGCGATGACATCGCTTGGTCCCAGCACACGGTGGACCGACGTAAGGTCGGCATACAGGCGAGCCGATGAAGATCGGTACGTGATCGTTTGGCCGAAGACGCTTGAAGTGTTTTCAGTGTCATGATCTCAGGCCACGACCTCCTGCTACACGTCGTCCAGCCGTCGGCTCCTTGTTAGAGCGTATGCAAAAGGGATTTCCAGCCCTAAGGTCGCTTCTGGAATAAGCTGCTGATAGCGGAGCGCCTATTATCCTCGATCCCGCCAGGTAAGTCGTCTCTTGATGAGGGCTGCAAAAGGAGCCGAAGACCCGTAGAGACGGTTTCTACGGGCTCGGGAAAACATCGTAGAACTCGAAGCTGTAGTTTTCAAGGCACAGGCAACCGAGTGTCCGTAGGAAGTTCATCCGAGGAGGGCCACACCCCAGTCAGAGTGGTTGTAAGAACTCATGTTCCGTTCTTGCGGAGTTGGCGAAGTAGCGAGCGATAGATTTTCTCGTACTCCTCATGAAGGACGACTTCTCCTGATTCTGCAGCAATCCTGTGAACACAACCGATGCCGCTTTGATGCTCACGTCCCTTCATCTTCGGCCGATACTGGATGTTTACGAGGCCGCTTAGCGAGAGCATACCGGCAGCACGGGGGTCCACGTATTCGGTTTGAAGTGGCTCGTTTAGTTCTGGCGTGAGCGATGGGCTCCACAAGAAGTAGTTCCACCGGGATTCCGCGGCACTCTCATCCAGCTGGGCTGCCTCGACCACTCGGACTACGTCCACATAGTGGCGACCTTCCTTCCGCTTGGTAACAGCGAGGAGGCGATAGGGTGCCCAATCCGGTGGTAGTGAGCTAATCGCGCCCTCGACCGCTTCCGCAGTCAGACCTTCGACCTCGGCTCCGAGGCCCCGCCCCTCACGCTGCCATGGTCCGGGATATGCCAGAAATCCAATACTCATGTTTTCACCCTCGAATTTCAAACCGATATCCGTCCGACTCTAAACTCCTTGAGGAATTCCAGCTAGAGGTCCATCTGCCGGACAAAGGTTCTCGACCAAGGCCGACAATGGACTCCAAGGATCCTGTCCAACGTGGAGGGAATTAAAGAACTGTTCGAGGGCCTGGAGCCGGTGCAAATCACGCCCAAGCCCTTGCAGGCTTGGCATCCTATTCAGCCCGCCCATTTTCCGCAGACATTCATTCTCCGGAGGCGGGCCGCATGTCTATGCTGCCGTTTACTCGCTAACGAGTTCCAAGGCCAGTTCCGTCCGGACCACCTGGGCGAGGTGTTCGGCGATGGACTGTGCGGTGTCCTCGTCGCCCGCTTCCACCATCACGCGGACCACGGGCTCCGTGCCGGAGGGGCGGAGCAGGACGCGGCCGGTGTCGCCGAGGGTGGCCTCCGCGGTGGCCACGGCCTGCGCGAGGACGTCGCTGCTGCCGACCCGGGTGCGGTCCACGCCCTTGACGTTGATGAGGACCTGCGGGAGCTTGGTCATCACGGTGGCCAGCTCCTTGAGCGGCTTTTTGGTCAGGGCAACCTGGGCGGCAAGCTGGAGGCCGGTGAGGAGGCCGTCGCCGGTGGTGGCATAGTCAGAGAAGATGACGTGGCCGGACTGTTCGCCGCCGAGGCTGAAGCCACCCTCGCGCATGCCTTCGAGGACGTAGCGGTCCCCCACTGCAGTTTCTCGGAGGCTGATGCCTGCCTCGCGCAGCGCGATCTTCAGGCCGAGGTTGCTCATGACGGTAGCCACCAGGACGTCGTCCTTCAGCTTGCCGGAGGTTTTGAGTGCGACGGCGAGGATGGCCATAATCTGGTCGCCGTCCACCTCGTTGCCCTCGTGGTCCACGGCGAGGCAGCGGTCGGCGTCGCCGTCGTGGGCGATGCCGAGGTCGGCGCCGTGCTTCACCACGGCTTCCTTCAGCGGGCCCAGGTGGGTGGAGCCGACGCCGTCGTTGATGTTGAGGCCGTCCGGTTCCGCGCCGATGACGATGACGTTCGCGCCGGCATCCTTGAAGACCTGGGGCGAGCAACCGCTGGCGGCCCCGTGGGCGCAGTCCAGGACCACGGTGAGTCCCTCGAGGTTGTGCGGCAGGGTGCCAAGGAGGTGGACGATGTAGCGGTCCTCGGCGTCAGAGAAGCGCTGGATGCGCCCCACATCGGGGCCGGTGGGACGTACGGCCTCGTTGGCCATCTGCGCCTCGATGGCGTCCTCCACGTCGTCGGGGAGTTTCTGGCCGCCACGGGCGAAGAACTTGATGCCGTTGTCCGGCGCGGGGTTGTGCGAGGCGGAGATCATGACGCCGAAATCGGCGTTAAGGTCCGCCACCAGGTAGGCCGCTGCCGGGGTGGGGAGGACCCCGGCGTCATAGACGTCCACGCCGGAGCTGGAGAGGCCGGCCTCCACCGCTGCAGCGATGAATTCGCCGCTGGCGCGGGGGTCGCGGGCCACCACGGCGCGGGGCCGGGAGCCGTTGGAGTTGCGGTCGTGGCCGAGCACGACGGCGGCCGCCTGGGCCAGCTGCATGGCCAGCTCTGCTGTCAGCAGGCCGTTGGCCAGCCCCCGGACACCATCAGTTCCAAATAATCTAGACACCGGTCAAGTCTAGAGGATGGGGGTCCTAACGCTTGAAACGGCAGGCCAGCCGGTACGCTGATGCCACCAGAAGATGCAACGCTCAATACGACCGAGGGTCAGCAGGTTAGGTGAATGGGATGGAACAGTCGGCAGACCCGGCTCTTGAATTTCGTCTCCGCTCCGCCGCCGATTTCTACGGCTCCCGCTTGATCGAGGGCAGAGACTTTCGTGAGGCCGCATTGGAGCAGATACAAACGACCGTGCCCGGTTTTCCGGCTGAACGTTACGAGGTCGAGCTTGATGACGCGTTGGAGCGGATCGGCAAGGCGCAACTCACCGTGCTGTCACGCCGAGAGCAACTCATCGCCGAAGCACGGAAAGAGGACGCGCTGAACGCGGTCTTCATCATTCACTACTTCAATTGTCGCTACTCCGGACATATAGGCCAGTACGCATTGGGGCGGATAAGCCTGGCTAATGCCTTAGGTGATCTGCACTCGGGCGAACAGATTACGGAGGCAGTGAGGCGAGCTAACGCACTGATCGAGGAAGGCAAGCGTATGGGTGCAGGAGTCTGGGATGCCATGCTGGATATTCAGCACCTACGCCACAAGCATCCAGGATTCAAGGACTCAGCCCTCAGCGACGCGCTTGACTGGGGACATCTTATTCACCGCTGATCTCCATTACTCTCGAACCTCCTAGAAGTATGTATTTAACGGCAGAAGCCCGCCCCACCGGACGGCGGGACGGGCTTCTGTGCAAGCGTGATTAGCGCTTGGAGTACTGCTGGGCCTTGCGGGCCTTCTTGAGACCGGCCTTCTTACGCTCGATGACGCGGGCGTCGCGGGACAGGTAACCGGCCTTCTTCAGGGTGGCGCGGTTGTTCTCGACGTCGATCTCGTTCAGGGAACGGGCAATGCCGAGGCGCAGCGCGCCGGCCTGGCCGGAGATGCCGCCGCCGTGGATGCGGGCGATGACGTCGTAGGCGCCTTCGAGATCGAGGATCTTGAAGGGCTCGTTGACGTCCTGCTGGTGCAGCTTGTTCGGGAAGTAGTTCGCCAGCTCGCGGCCGTTGATAGTCCACTTGCCGGTGCCGGGCACAACGCGGACGCGTGCAACGGCTTCCTTGCGGCGGCCAACAGCTGCGCCGGCAACGGTCAGGGCCGGGCGTTCCTTCTTGGGAGCGGCTTCGGCAGCCGAGCTCTCAGAGGTGTAGCTGGTCAGGGTTTCCTCAGCCTCAACGGCTTCGGTGGTCTCTTCGTTCTGAGCCACGATTCTCCTTGTATAGATAAGTTGTTTGGTGGCCAGGACTACTGGGCGACCTGGGTGATTTCGAAAGTCTTGGGCTGCTGTGCGGCGTGCGGGTGCTCAGCACCGCGGTACACCTTCAGCTTGCCGAGCTGCTGTGCAGCGAGGGAGTTCTTGGGGAGCATGCCCTTGATGGCCTTCTCAACGGCGCGGACCGGGTTGGATTCCAGCAGTTCCGCGTAGTTGACGGAGGTCAGGCCGCCCGGGTAGCCGGAGTGGCGGTAAGCGCGCTTCTGCTCCAGCTTGGCGCCGGTCAGGGCTACCTTTTCAGCGTTGATGATGATGACGAAGTCGCCCATGTCCATGTGGGATGCATAGGTGGCCTTGTGCTTGCCGCGCAGCAGGATTGCGGTCTGGCTTGCAAGACGACCAAGGACAACGTCTGTGGCGTCAATGACGTGCCACTGGCGGTTGATATCGCCGGGCTTCGGGGTGTACGTACGCACGGTGTTTGCCTCGTTCTTGTTCTGGCGTTCTTGTTTAGGTGTCACTAGCTCGTGCACCTACTGTCTGCGCGCTACCGGAACAGAGGTGAGGGCTCTATGTAACCAGTCATCCTGTGGTTCCGAATGTGACCGTTGAGTAGTCATCCTGCAACCGGATTCTCAAGCGGGCACGCACCATCGGAATAGGACACGCACAACGACTACCAAGATTAGCGCGTCAGGGGGTTCAGGGTCAAAATGGGGTAGCCGGACGGAACCTCAGCCCCGCCGGCCTGACGAACGCAGGGGGTCGTGGTGTTGGTTATGGGAGATGACGGTTCAGCGGGCTGGCTTCTTATCCTCGGAGCGGCACTCCTTGGCTCCGCCCTCTCCCCCGCTGCCGAGTCCCTGATTGCATGGCGCCTTCCACGGCTGGGGGGGCTCCCGTCCCGCCCCGTCAGACTTACGACGGCGGCGCTCACCGGACTAGCCTGCCTGACCTTCGCCATGCGCTTGGGAATTACGTTTGAACTGCCGGCTTTTCTTTTCTTGGCCGTACTGGGCATACAGCTCGCACGCATCGACGTTGCACTTCACTTACTGCCCAACCCGCTCGTACTAATGCTCCTCGCCGGCGGCTTTTTATTGTTCTTGACGCCAATACTGCTCGATAAGCAGGCAGATGATTTGTTGAGAGCTGCACTCGGAGCGGTCATTTTGTTTGCCAGCTACCTTATTTTGGGGCTGATTTCCCCAGGCGGCATCGGAATGGGCGACGTGAAGCTCGCGGCTCCCGTCGGCCTGTACCTCGGGTACCTAGGTTGGAGCCAACTGCTGTACGGCGGCCTGCTCGGGTTCATCCTCAACGGCTTTGTCACCGTAGCCCTCATCGGCAGAAGCGGCCGGAAAAAAGCGACAGAAGTGGCACACGGGCCTTCGATGCTCGGCGCCGTCGTCGTCGTTAGCCTCTTCATCCCGTAGCTACAACAGTTCGGTCCTCCGTCAACTTCCCGGGCCTTCCATAACCCCCGATCCAAGTAGTCGATCGTGCAGTATCGGCCTCCTTCTGCGTACTACTCCCTTGTTTCGGGTACGAAATTTAGACCGACTTTCAAAAAGTCGAGTACTGCTACTCATTGTTGCCCACATCCCCCCAATGACAATCTCTTCTTAGCGAAATCCAGCCGCTAAGGATCTATGGGGGCAGCTGGAAATTCGTTGAAATCACATAACCAATTTCACCGAATTAAAGGAAATTACAATGACTTCTCTCATGGTCTCTATGACTGCTTTCATCGCCGGCGTCAAGGATCGCTTCACCCGTGAAGAAAAGGGCGCCACGATGGTCGAATACGGCATCATGGTCGCCTTCATCGCAGTCCTGGTTATGGCAGCCGTCATCATCCTCGGGCCGCAGATCGCTGCATTGTTCGAGGGAGTTTCTGACGCTCTTCCGGCCGTTCCGTAGGTCCCACGCAAGTGGGGCGAGACTGCACCCCGCGGTCTCGCCCCACTTGTGTTCAGTTACTTACCAGCCTGCAGCCGCCGGCGGCAGGAATAACCAACGTTGCAGACTCGATCAGGGGACAGTCTTGAAACGACAACCAAAAGAACGCGGTGCAGCAGCAGTTGAGATGGCCATTGTCCTTCCGCTGCTCCTGGTAATTCTCATTGGCACCATCGAGTTTGGCCGCGTGTTCAACGTCCAGAATTCCCTGACCCAAGCGGCGCGCGAGGGTGCACGTCACGCAGCTATCCACTACAGCGACGGCACCATGGACGTCGAAGGGACAGCACTTGGTGCTGCGCCTTCCTTAGATGGATTGGGGGTTGGGGTGTCGGACAACGCCAGTGATTGTGCTCCCGGCGCAAACGTAGAAGTCACAACCAGCGTCAATCTGGCCTCAATGACGGGCTTCCTTGACATCGGCTGGTTTGGCTCCCCAGGACTTTTTCCCATGACATTGACAGGCGTAGGGGTGATGAGATGCGGTGGCTGAAGGCTTCGGACAATCTAGAGGAGGCCGGCCAACACGGCAACGAACGTGGCGCAGCAGCCGTCCTCGTGGCGTTTTCCCTAGTTGCACTCCTTGGATTCACCGCCCTTGCCGTCGACGTGGGCGCCCTGTACGCCGAAAAAGCGCAACTACAAAATGGTGCCGACGCGACTGCACTGGCTATCGCCGGCGACTGTGCACAAGGTATCAACTGCGCTACCGCAATGGCAGATACCGATAACCGCCTCGCGGACGATAACGCGAATGATGACTCCAGCGGAGTTTTCTCAGTCACACAACCCACGGCTACTAGCGTTCGTGTCGAGACCAACGCTCAAGTTGCCGGATCAACAGATGACAGCTTCGCGCTTTTCTTTGCAAGGGTACTCGGGGTTGAAACAGCGGTGATCCATGCGTCCGCTGTTGCATCGTGGGGCGCACCATCCGGTGCCGAGACATTGCCATGGACTGTCAGCAAATGCGTTTTTGAAAAGTATCTGTCGGCTAGTCAATTGGCTGAACTCAACTCAACAGGCAACTTCACAGGCGATCCCACTCCGACTCATATCCTGCTTCGCTACGACCAGAATGTGCCAGCGTACCCTGGGTGCGCAGCGCAGAATGGCTATGCACCTGGAGGGTTTGGATGGCTGGATACGGACACCGGGTGCTCCGCAAATATCGACGTTGCCAACAGTGAGGTTGGAAGCAACCCCGGCAACGACCTTCCTGCCGTATGCAGCGCGATGCCCGCCACAATCAAAGACTCCCCCATTCTTATCCCACTTTTCTCCACAGCTGTTCAAAACGGCCAGAAGACGAAATATACGCTCGTGGGTTTCATCGCTTTCCAAGTGACAGGTTTCAAATTCGGTGGCGGACCTGGCATGACAGACCTAGACCCTGCAGCTCCGAGCTGCACAGGCAACTGCCGCGGCGTCCAGGGCTATTTCACCCGCTTCGTCTCCCTTGAAGAGGGTCTGTCAGCAACCGGCGGCGGGCCAAACTACGGCGCGACCGTGGTCGCACTCACGAATTAGCCTCAAGCGCTCCGCTTGAAAACTAAGACACCATCAAAGGAGCAAGAAAGTGAAATCACGCCTACTGGGAGGCTTAGCTGCATTACTACTGGCAGTAGTAGGAGCTGTTCTCCTTTTTGTGTATGTTCAAGGCGCTTCAGCGCGAGCCCAGGCTGGACTCGAGCCTGTGAACGTCCTAGTTGTCACTGAAAAGGTCGCCGCTGGGACCAAGTCCTCAGACCTAACAAATAAAGTACGGTCGGAAACCCTACCTAAATCAGCGGTGCCGGAAGGAGCACTTTCAACGCTCGACGAGCAGAGCGGAAAAGTTACCGGGGTGGCACTTGAGCCCGGAGAACAATTGCTGGCCGCTCGTCTAGTCGATCCTCGCGAACTCGTGCCCGGTACGGTACCGGTTCCCGAGGGACTGGAAGAAGTTACCATCCTCCTCACCCCGGAACGTCTCCTGGGCGGCCGTATTGAGGCTGGCGACAAGGTAACCGTCTATACCTCCTTCAAAACTGAGGAGAACATGCCGGCAGAGGCTCCCGTACCAGCAGAAGTCAAAGGTTGGAAACAATCAACCGGCCTTCTCTTTCACGATGTTCTCGTGACGGCAGTACAAAAGGCAGCACCAGACACCAAGAAGTCCTCCAACAGCGGAGGGGATGGCAACCCAGCTTCCGAGGTCGAAATGCCTAACGGCTCGGCTTTCGTGACAGTCGCAAGAAACGATGCAGACGCCGCCAAACTCGTCTTTGGAGCCGAATTTGGCACCATCTGGCTGGCCAAGCAAACCGATACCAGCGCTAAGAGCGATCCGCCCGTGACGACCTTTGGTGGGCTGTACTGATGAGCCGTTTTGTAGCCGTCACAGCAGTACGCGATTTCGAAAGCCACATACGCCAGGCAATCACAGGTGCGCTTCACGGAGAATTGCAGACTCTGTCTCCGGATGTCATGACGGGCGGACCCGACGATGTCTTCAAGCAGCTCAGCGGCGCACCGCCCGAGGTTCTCATCCTCGGCCCCGGTGTGTTGCCGGATGATGCCTTGAAACTCGCAACCGTATTTGACCTGCAATACCCGGAAATCAGCCTCGTCCTGATCGCAGACCCCAGCCCCGACCTAGTGCTCCGCGCAATGCACGCGGGGATTCGGGACGTGGTCACATCAGAAATAGGCCTCAGCGAATTGAGGGTCCTCCTCGAACGTGCATGTCTAGCGTCCGCAAGCCGGCGACGTGGAATGGCTCCGGCAACAGAAAGCACACAGGACCGCGGGAGGGTCATCGCGGTTATGTCCCCGAAGGGCGGAGTGGGGAAGACAACCGTCGCCACCAATCTGGCCATCGGGCTGGGCAAAGTAGCCCCCATGGGTGTGGTGCTCGTGGACTTGGACCTTCAGTTCGGTGATGTTGCCTCCGGCCTTCTGCTGGAACCGGAACACTCGATTACAGATGCAGTGCACGGGGCTGCTTCCCAGGACTCCATGGTCTTGAAGGCATTCCTTACCGTGCACCCGGCTGGCATCTATGCTCTTTGCGGCCCGAAGACTCCAGCAGAGTCGGATTCAATAGCGGCAGAGCATGTCGGCCGGCTCATCAACCAGCTCGCCGGTGAGTTCAAGTATGTTGTGGTTGATACCGCTCCCGGGCTGGGCGAGCATGTACTGGCCACGCTGGAGTTGGCCACCGACGGTGTATGGGTATGCGGGATGGACGTCCCAAGCATCCGTGGACTGCACAAGAGTTTCGCCGTTCTGCGGGAACTCCAACTCCTCCCCCAGGGACGGCACACGGTATTAAACTTCGCCGATCGCAAAAGCGGAATCTCCGTACAGGATGTTGAAGCGACCATCGGGGTACCGGTTGACACTGTCATTCCGCGCTCAAAAACCCTCCCCTTTTCCACAAACAGGGGAATCCCGATCCTGCAGAGTAACGTCAGGGATTCTGCGTCCAAGGGGCTAAAGAAGTTGGTCGACCGCTTCGACCCTCAATGGATCGCTTCACCTCAAACCAAGGTTCACCGACGGGTGGTGGTGTCATGAAACTCTCGGATCGTTTGTCACGAAATAGCGGCAGCCCAGCAGCTTCAGCGCAGGATGCAGTACCCGGTACCTCACCACAACAATCAGCACCAATAGCAGCCGCAACGGCTGTTGCACCTACGCCAACCTTGTCAGGGTCAGCAGGGTTTGTGGCTGCAGCCGCATCCCCGGCCGTCGATGCGCTGGCGGGACTTAAGCAAAGGGCAGCCCAGGCCCTTTTCGAGAGGATGGGTACCCGCTTCGGCGACACTTCCTCGTCAGAAGAGTCTCTCCGTAGCTCAGCTGTCGAAGAGCTTTCAGCCGTCATTGATGAGGAGCAGGTCCCGCTGTCGCCAGAGGAGCGCCGCCGGCTGATTCGCGAAATTGCTGACGAAGTGATGGGCCTTGGTCCGCTTCAGCGACTCCTGGAAGATCCTTCTGTCACAGAGATCATGGTCAACTGTTTCGACCAGATCTACATCGAGCGTCATGGTCGGTTGACGCTGACTGGCAACCGATTCAGCTCCGACGACCACCTTCGAACAGTTATCGAACGTATCGTCTCTAAAGTAGGCCGCCGGATCGACGAATCGTCCCCGTTGGTGGATGCCCGGCTCGAAGACGGCTCCAGAGTCAATGCAATTATTCCGCCGCTCGCAGTGAACGGACCGTCCCTGACCATCCGGAAGTTCAGTAAGGTTCCGCTGACCGTGCAGAATCTTATCGATTGGGGTTCGTTAACTCCCGAGATGGCCGAGTTGCTGAGCGCCTGTGTGCGCGCACGCTTGAACATCATCGTCTCGGGCGGCACAGGCACTGGCAAAACCACCCTGCTCAACGTGCTCTCCTCCTTCATTCCGCCCGATGACCGTATCGTGACCATCGAGGATGCAGTTGAACTGCAGCTCCAGCAGGAGCATGTTGTCCGTTTGGAGAGCCGCCCACCAAACATTGAGGGAAAGGGCGCTGTGTCGATCCGTGAACTCGTGCGCAACTCCCTCCGTATGCGGCCTGACCGCATCATTGTCGGAGAAGTCCGCAGCGGGGAATCGCTGGACATGCTACAGGCAATGAACACCGGTCACGACGGTTCATTGTCCACAGTCCACGCAAACTCGCCAAGGGACGCCGTCGCACGGCTGGAGACCCTGGTTCTTATGGCAGGCATGGACCTTCCCCTCCGGGCAATCCGCGAACAAGTGTCATCGGCGGTAGATCTGATCGTCCAGGTGACGCGCCTCCGTGACGGCAGCCGTCGCGTCACGCACGTGACCGAGGTTCAGGGGATGGAGGGAGATATCGTCACGTTGCAGGATGCCTTCCTGTTCGACTATTCAGCCGGCATGGATGCCCACGGACGCTTTCTGGGTAAGCCCGTGCCGACAGGTATCCGCCCCCGCTTCCTGGATCGATTCGCCGACCTTGGCATTGCTGTATCACCGGCGGTCTTCGGTGCTGGTTTGGCGCCGGCAGGAAGGCGATGACTGTGGACTCTCCCATGATGTTGGTCCTGGCTGTGGCACTTTGTCTGTCCGCGATAGTTCTCGTGTTCTTCGTCGTCTTCAAGCCAAGGTTCAGCTCAATTCCTTTGGAACGGCGCCGGCTAGGTCTACAGCAAGATAAATCCGCCGTATCCCGTGTTTCGCAGTCAGCCGTCAACGCTATGGAGAATGTCATCGGAGAATCCGGTGGGCCCTACAACCGCGAGGTGTTGTACAACGCCGGGGTCAAAATGGCACCTGCAGACTTTACGGTAGGGGTTGCTGTAGCCTCCGTTCTGCTGGCTTCCTTCGTTGCACTCCTGACACACCCGTTTTTAGGGCTCTTGGCCGGGGTAGCCACCCCATTCCTTGCCAAGTTGATGCTGGCCGTCCTTCGTGACAAACGCAGGGCCAAGTTTGAAGCTCAACTGACGGACACAATCCAGATGCTGATCGGTGGGCTAAGGGTGGGCCACAGTATCCTTCGCTCGATCGAGGCTGCGGCTCAGGAGGCCGACGCACCAGCATCCGAAGAGCTTCTCCGCATCGTCAACGAGACCCGGATTGGTAAGGATGTTCGCTTGGCCCTTGATGATGTGGCCGACCGGATGGACAGCGAGGACTTTCGTTGGATATCCCAGGCAATCCAGATTAACCGCGAGGTGGGCGGTGACCTCGCGGAAGTACTCGAGCAGGTAGCGGGAACGATACGCGAGCGTAGTGAAATAAAGGGGCAGGTAAGGTCTCTCAGCGCCGAAGGAAAAATGTCGGCATACGTCTTGATGGCAATGCCGGTAGGTGTGGCCCTCATCTTGGCCTTCATCAATCCCGGTTACCTCAACGTATTCGTGGAGCATCCCATGGGCTTGGTAATGCTGGTGGGCGCGGTGGCCATGTTTGCTGTAGGCGGCTTTTGGATGAGCCGCGTCGTGAAGATCAAATTCTAGGGGGACACCGTGACACCGTTAGCGTTGCTGTTCATATCGCTGGTAGTGCTTCCTCTGGCCTACCTCATCTGGGCACTGTTTACGACCGACCGGAAAGCGGCACTTGCAGTGCAGACGAATCTGACCCAGGGGTTTACGCAGGAGGGCGGCGCCGCTATCCAACGCCCGCCTGCACTTCTTGACCTATCCAAACGCTTGACTCCCACAGGCTACGAGGCAAAGTTGGATCGCTGGTTGTCACTCGCTGGACGGCCTGCATCGCTGCCCCTAGAACGAGTGATTATCGGCAAACCTCTACTCGCCCTGGCTGGCGCTATCCTCGGTCTTCTGATGTTCGCCCGATCCGCGTCACCACAAGTTATGGCCCTGGGGCTCTTTCTGTCGGTCTTCCTCTATTTCCTCCCCGATCTGTTGGTCTACAACAAGGGTGTCAAGCGTCAAAAGGACATCGAACTCGAATTGCCCAACACCCTGGACCAATTGCTTATATCAGTCGAGGCGGGGCTTGGGTTCGAGGCGGCGATGGCCAGGGCCGGCGGTTACGGGGGCGGACCTCTTGCACAGGAACTCATGCGCACCCTCCAAGACCTGCAGGTGGGGCGCCCCCGGCAGGAGGCGTACCAAGCCCTCGCCAGTCGCTCTTCGGTACAAGACTTGCGCAGCTTCGTAAGGGCAGTGATACAGGCTGACAAGTACGGCATTGGAATTGCGAAAGTCCTTCGGACCCAAGCCAAGCAGGCCAGAGTGAAGCGGCGCCAGCGGGCCGAAGAGAAAGCGATGAAGTTGCCAGTGAAAGTCCTCTTTCCCCTCCTTCTCTGCATTTTTCCCGTTCTGTTCATCGTTCTCCTTGGACCCGCGGCCATCAACATAGTCGAAGCCTTCAACTGAACCTTCGCGGAAAGAAAAAGCGCCACCGGCGCCCCATAGACCGGACCCCCTCGGCACCCAGAACCGAGGGGGTCCGTTTGTGTGTGCCCGCACCACAGGGATTCCCAGCATCAGCGCAGCGGAAACCAAGCAAAAGCGCAGGAAAAGTGCGGGAGTGAAAGCGTTTGCGCAGGATGCTCCAAGATCCGGGATTAGGACCAATTTCGGTTGCTAACTTCGTTTCAGTGCTGGTGCAGGACCAGCCATTCGTCTCGCACAGGAGTCTCAAATGCTTTCTCTCTACACCAACCTCATGATCCGCCTTCGCCGTGAAGAGACGGGGGCCACCGCCGTCGAATACGGCATCATGGTTGCCCTCATCGCTGTCGCGGTAATCGTCGCAGTGACGCTGCTCGGCGGCAACCTCTCGAAGATGTTCAACGACGTCGCCGGCAAAGTGCCGGTACCCGCAGCCCCCGTCGTCAGCAACGGCTAACACATCCCCCGTCCGGTTCCGGACCCCATATCGGAACCGCACCCCCAACAAGGCTCAAGTACAACCAGCAAATCCAGGAGGAGGTGCAGCAGGTGCCACACGATTCCGAGCGCGGAGCAGCCGCCGTCGAATTCGCCATCCTGTTGCCCCTCCTCCTGATGCTGGTCCTGGGCACCATCGAGTTCGGCCGCGCCTACAACGCCCAGATCACGCTCACCAACGCAGCGCGCGACGGCGTGCGCGTCATGGCCATCGCCAACGATCCGGCCGGCGCCAAAACGGCGGCAAGAAACGCGGCGGCCTCTGTCAGCGCCGCCATCCCCGCCTCAGACATCACCCTCAGCACCAACGCGTGCAGCACCGGGAACCAGGTGACCCTCACCATCAAGTACAATCTGTCCACTATCACCGGCATTGCGGGCCCGTTCCTGATGACAGGCAAGGGGGTCATGCTGTGCGGCGGCTGACCAACGACCAAGCAACAGACGAACAGGGCGCCGTCAGCGTCATCATCGCCCTCCTCCTGGTGACCCTCCTCGGCTTCACGGCCATCGCCGTCGACGTGGGGGTCATCTACTCCGAACGCGCGCAGCTGCAAAGCGGCGCGGACGCCTCCGCCATCGCCCTGGCACAGAAATGCGCCCGCGATGCCACAGACACAGAATGTTCCACGACGTCCACCCTCGCCGGGAGCCTCGCCAACCAGAACGCCCTGGACGGCATGAGCAAGGTTCAAAGCATCCAGCTGAACACGACCGCCCGCACGGTCAGCGTCACCACCAGCGCCAAGGAAACCAGCGGGAAAGACAACTCTGTCTCGCTTTTCTTCGCCAACGCCATCGGCATCCCCTCCATGGAGGTGGGCGCCCGGTCCTCGGCCGCGTGGGGCAGCCCCAAGGCCGGCCGCACCGCGTTCCCCCTGGCGTTCTCCGTCTGCCAGGTCAAGGACAACATCGGCGGCGCACTCCAGCTCCTCCAGGAACACGGCAAGAACCAGAACGCCGACTGCAACTACGGCCCGTCCGGCGCCGCAGTCCAGGGCGGCTTCGGCTGGCTGGTCCAGGACGCCGGCAAGTGCGGCGGCACCATCGACCTCGCCGTCAGCGAAGGCGGCAGCGACCCCGGCAACAACGCCCCCGGCAACTGCTCAACGGAGCTCAACCGCTGGGCCAGCGAAATCGCCGCAGGCCGCAAGGTCATCGTCCTCCTCCCGGTCTTCAACAAGGTCACCGGAACCGGCGCGGGCGCCATCTACGGCCTGGTGTCCTTCGCCGCCTTCGACGTCACCGGCTGGAAGTTCAGCGGCGGCACCGGCCTCCCCCATGAGTTCCGCAGCGAAAGGTCGACGACGACGGGCGTCACCACCGCCACCGAATGCAAGGGTGAGTGCCGCGGCATCATCGGCAAATTCGTCAAGTACGTCTCCCTCGCCGACGGCTACACCCTCGGTCCGGTGGACCAGTACGGCGCCACCATCGCCCGCCTCACCCTCTGAACACGCCCCACGAACCCACGGAGTACCACAGTGAAGTCTCGCCTGCTCGCCGGAACGGCCGCCGTCGCCCTGGCGCTCGTGGGAGCCATCCTCATCATCTTTTACGCCAACGGTGCAGACCAGCGGGCACTGGCCTCCACCGAACCCCGGGAGGTCCTGGTGGTCAAGGAAGCCGTCCCAGCCGGCACCCCAGTCAATGACATGGCTGCTTCCCTGGTCATTGAGACCGTCCCCGCAGCCGGCGTCTCCGATACCGCCCTCAGCACCCTCGACGGCAAGGCCGGCACGGTCGCCGCCGTGGACCTGGTCCCCGGCGAGCAGCTCCTGGCCGAGCGGCTGGTCGCTCCGGAGGAAGCCAAGGAGAGCGGCGCCGTGGAAGTTCCCGCGGGGCTGCAGGAAGTCTCCTTCCAGCTGGAGCCGCAGCGCGTTGCCGGCGGGAGGATAAACGTGGGCGACCACGTGGGCATCGCCCTCAACTTCAAGGACGGCGCCTACAAGGCAAAGCTGGAAGACGCCACCACCCAGCTCACCCTCCGCAAGGTCCTGGTCACCGCTGTCCAGCGCGCCCCGCAGGCCGCGAGCGCCGAAAAGGCGGAGGACGGCACCAACCCGCAGGACACCACCCTCCCCGAAGGCTCACTCATGCTGACCGTCGCCGTCACCGACGTGGACGCCGCCAAAATCATCTTCACGTCCATCAACGGCGAGCTCTGGCTCACCAAGGAACCCCTGGACGCCCAGGACAACGGCCCCCGGGTCGAACGCAAGGAGGTGGTCTACAAGTGAGCCGCTTCGTCCTCCTCTCCCCCAACGGCGAGTTCGACCAGAAGCTGCGCGCCGCCGTCGCCAACGGCCTCCGCGGCACCGTGCAGACCATCGCCTCGGACATCCTCCCGGCCGGCCCCGCCGAACTGTTCTCCCTGCTCAACCAGGAGCAGCCCGAGGTCCTGATCATCGGCCCGGACGTGCCCTACGAGGAGGCACTCCGGTTCGCCAAGGTGTTCGACGTCCAGCTCCCCGGCCTCAGCCTGGTCCTGGTCAGCGACATCGAGCCGGACTTCCTGCTGCACGCCATGCGCGCCGGCATTCGGGACATCCTCAGCCCCCAAGCGGACGCAGCGGAAATCCGCGTCCTCCTGGAACGTGCCTGCCAGTCCTTCGCCACCCGGCACCGCAACCACGAGGCCCCGCCCACGGAGAACGGCGGCAAGGGCCTGGTCATCGGTGTCTTCTCCCCCAAGGGCGGCGTCGGCAAGACCACCCTCGCCACCAACATCGCCATTGGCCTCGGCCAGGTCGCTCCCATGAGCGTGGTGATCGTGGACCTGGACCTGCAGTTCGGCGACGTCGCCTCCGGCCTGTACCTGAACCCGGAGCACACCGTCACTGACGCCGTGACCCCGGCGGCCGCGCAGGACCCCCTGGTCCTCAAGGCGTTCCTCACCGTGCACCCGGCAGGCATCTACGCGCTCTGCGCCCCGCCCAACCCGGTGGACGCAGACCACATCACCCCGGAACAGATCAGCCGCCTCATCGAGCAGCTGGCCCAGGAATTCCAGTACGTAGTCATCGACACCGCACCTGGCATGCCGGAAATCGGCCTGGCCGCCATGGAACAGTGCACCGACGTGGTGTGGGTCAGCGCCATGGACGTCCCCAGCCTCCGCGGCCTGCGCTCCGGCCTGGAAGTCCTCCGCCAGCTGGACATCATGCCCGAATCCCGGCACGTTGTCCTGAACATGGCGGACGCCAAGGCCGGCCTCAACGTCCAGGACGTCGAGTCCACTATCGGCGCGCCCGTGGATGTCAGCGTCCCCCGGTCCCGAGCCGTTGCCCTCTCCACCAACCGGGGCATCCCAGTCCTCCAGGAATCAAGGAAAGACCCCGCCGTGAAGAGCCTCCGCCAGCTGGTGGAGCGGTTCAACCCGGCGTGGCGTACCCAGACACAGCGGAAGCTTCACCGAAGGGTGGTCATCTGATGAAACTCTCCGAACGGATCAACGCGGCCCAGGACCGCGGCCAGGCATCCGGCACCGCCACGGCCGTGCTGGAGCGTCCCGCCGCCGCGTCCCCGGACACCCTTCCGGGCACGACGGCGGAGGGGCACCTTCCCGCGCGCCCCGCCGTCGTGATTCCAGCGCACGACGCCGGCACCCAGCAGGTGCCCACCACACCCAAGGTGGACGTCTTCGCCGCCATGAAGCTTCGGGCGGCCAACGCCCTTTTCGAACGGATGGGCGCCCGCTTCAATGACGCCGCGGTCACCGAGCAGGAGCTCCGGAGCACCGCCAAGGAGGAACTCTCCCGCATCATTGACGCCGAGCAGGTTCCGCTCACGTCCGAGGAACGCACCCGGCTGGTCCGCGACGTTGCCGACGACGTCCTGGGCTACGGCCCCCTCCAGCGCCTGCTGGACGACCCGGCCGTCACGGAAATCATGGTCAACCGGATGGACCAGATCTATGTCGAGCGCAAGGGCAAGCTGACGCTCACCGAATCCCGGTTCAGCTCCGAGGAGCACCTGCGCAAGGTCATCGAGCGGATCGTGTCCAAGGTGGGCCGCCGTATCGACGAGTCGTCCCCCCTGGTGGATGCCCGGCTCGAGGACGGTTCCCGCGTGAACGCCGTCATCCCGCCGCTGGCCGTGGGCGGATCCTCGCTCACCATCCGTAAGTTCAGCAAGGTCCCGTTGACGGTCCGCAACCTGATCGACTTCGGCACCCTGACGCCGGAAATGGCCGAGCTCCTCAACGCCTGCGTCAAGGCCAAGCTCAACATCATCGTGTCCGGGGGCACGGGCACCGGCAAGACCACGCTCCTGAACGTGCTCTCATCCTTCCTTCCGCATGATGAACGGATCGTCACCATCGAGGACGCCGTGGAGCTCCAGATCCAGCAGGAGCACGTGGTCCGGCTCGAAAGCCGCCCGCCCAATACCGAAGGCAAGGGTGAAGTGACCATCCGCGAACTGCTGCGGAACTCGCTGCGTATGCGCCCGGACCGGATTGTGGTGGGCGAGGTTCGCGGCGGCGAGTCACTGGACATGCTGCAGGCGATGAACACCGGCCACGACGGCTCGCTTTCCACCGTGCACTCCAACTCCCCGCGCGATGCCGTGGCCAGGCTCGAAACCCTGGTGCTCATGGCCGGCATGGACCTGCCGCTGCGGGCCATCCGGGAACAGATTGCCTCCGCCGTCAACCTCATCGTGCAGATTTCCCGCCTCCGTGACGGCTCACGGCGCATCACGCACGTCACGGAGGTGCAGGGCATGGAAGGGGACATCGTCACGCTCCAGGACGCGTTCGTGTTCGACTACTCCGCCGGGGTGGATGCGCAGGGGCGGTTCCTGGGCAAGCCCGTGGCCACGGGAATCCGGCCCCGGTTCATCGACCGCTTCGAGGACCTGGGCATCCACGTGTCGCCGTCGGTCTTTGCGTCACCCCTGAACCCCGCCGGCACCACCTCTCCCGGAAGATAGGGCGCCATCGTGATCCTCGCAGCCGGAGCCGTCATCCTGCTCACCGCCGTCTGCCTGCTGGGCGTCGCCGTGATCCTGCCGGGCGCCCCCTCGGTGCCGCTGGACCGCCGTCGTCCGTTCGATGCCGACCCGCCATCCTCCCTGGCACGGTTCTCGCTGACCGCCGTCCGGTCCTTCGAACGGCTCCTGGCCGGGCGGAACCTCACCCTCTTCTCCCGCCCCCAGCTGGAGAACGCCGGGCTGCGCCTCAGCCAGGCGGAATTCCTCCTCCTGGTGGGGATCGGTGCCTGCCTCGGCATGCTGGTGGGAACTGTCACGGTGGGCCCGTTGGTGGGGCTGCTCCTTGCCCTGCTGGCACCCTTCATCGGAAATCTCGTCCTCGGGTTCCTGGCCGGGAAACGCCGGACGGCCTTCGACGGCCAGCTCGGGGACACCCTGCAGCTCCTCTCCGGCGGCCTCCGCGCCGGGCACAGCATCCTGCGCGCCATCGACGCCGCAGCGGCCGAGTCGCAGAAGCCGACGTCGGAGGAGATGCGGCGGGTGATCACCGAAACCAGCCTGGGCCGCGACCTGCTGGCCGCGCTCAACGACACGGCGGACCGAATGAAAAATGAGGACTTCGTGTGGATTTCGCAGGCCATCCAGATCAACCGGGAAGTGGGCGGCAACCTGGCCGACGTCCTGGACCAGGTCAACGAAACCATCCGCGAGCGCGCGGAGATCAAGGGCCACATCAAGGCGCTCGCGGCGGAAGGCAAGTTCTCCGCCTACATCTTGATTGCCATGCCGTTTGGCATCGTGGCCATGCTGCTCACCGTGAGTCCCACCTACATGGACTCAATGTTCACCCACCCGCTGGGCTGGGCAATGATCGGCGCGTCCTTCGTCCTCATGACCATCGGCGCGCTGTGGATGCGCAAGATCATCAACCTGAAGTTCTGAGGAACCGTGAACGTCATCATCCTCCTCTCCGTCCTCCTGGTCTCAGTCCCGGTGGCGGTCCTCGCCTGGTCCGCCCTCACCGTGGACAGGCAGGGCCGGCTGGCCGTCGGCGAGCTCCTTGGCCGGGGCGCCCCGTCCGTCACCGTGGCCCAGGAAACCAAGCCGGGGCTGCTCGAAGGCATCGGCCGCCGCCTCACGCCCCCGGCCTACGTGGCATTCCTTGACCGCCTGCTGGCCCTGGCCGGCCGCCCGGTCTCCATGCCGCTGGGCAAGGTGCTGGGGTCCAAACTCGCCATCGGCCTGGCAGGCATCACCGTCGGCATCTACCTGACCGCCATCGGCAGCACCCCTCTGATGAAGCTGTCAGGTCTTTTCCTGCTGTTCCTGGGCTACTTCATTCCGGACCTGCTGCTTTACAGCAAGGGGCAGGAGCGGCAGAAGGTCATCCAGCTGGAGCTTGCCAACACGCTGGACCAGATGCTGATTTCCGTGGAGGCGGGCCTCGGGTTCGAGGGCGCCATGGCCCGCGCCGGCGAGAACGGGAAGGGCCCGCTGGCGGAGGAACTGGTGCGCACCCTGCAGGACATGCAGGTGGGCCGCAGCCGCCGCGAGTCCTACATCGCCCTGGCGGAACGGACCAACATCCCGGAGCTGCGGAGCTTTGTCCAGGCCGTGGTCCAGGCGGACACCTACGGCATCGCCATCAGCCGGGTGCTTCGGGTCCAGGCCAAAGTGATGCGCGTGAAGCGCCGCCAGCGGGCAGAGGAAAAGGCCATGAAACTTCCGGTGATGATCCTCTTTCCGCTCCTCTTCTTTATATTCCCCGTCCTCTTCATCGCCATCCTGGGCCCGGCCGTGGTCAATACGGTGATGACGTTCAGCGGCCAGTGACAGGCACAAGGACCGCTGAAGAGTCGGTCAAGGTTTACACAGGTTCATCCGAAATAGGCCAACGAAAGAATTCCAGGAAGTAGCCTTGAACAATGCACAGTCCAGATTCCGGCTCCAGCAGCGAGGGCCTTTCTGCCGGCCCCTTGCCGGCCGGGATCAACGCGCCCAGCCTTTCCGCCCCCTCACAGGAAGCGGCCGGGCTCTTGCCGCTCGTTGACGCCGCCGTCCTGGAGGAACTCGAAGACGAACTGGCCGGCACCGGACTGGCCAAACGCTTCGCCCGTGACTATGCGGCCATGTGGAACCAGCGCTATACGCGCCTGGCGGCCGCCGTACACCGCCAGGACAGCGAGTCGGCGCTGGATGCAGTCATCAGCCTGAAGATCAGCTCCGCCATGGTGGGCGGCATGCGCCTTGCCAAACTGGCAGAGCTGCTGGAAACCCTGATCCGCCTGGGCGACTTTGGCCAGGGAAAGGTCCTGATGGAGCGCGTGGCCAAGGATGGCGGCCTGACCATCACCGAGCTCCAGGCCACGTACATCCTGGAAACGGACTAGGCCTTCCCCACCGGCCTTGCCGGTGCCAGCCGGTATCCCACCCCGCGCACCGTCTGCAGCCAGCGCGGCTGCACCTGGTCCTCCTTGAGCTTCCGCCGCAGGTTGCCGATATGCACCTCGACGGCGCGTTCGTCCGCCTCGCTGATATAGGTGTCCTCGTCGTAAAAGTCGCCGCGCACCGCCTTCACCAGGTCCGCCCTGGTACACACGGCGCCACCGCCTTTCAGCAGTACATGGAGAAGGTCGAACTCGCTGCGGGTGAGTGCCAGGGGCTGGCCGTTCACCTCCACGGTCCTGGTCCGATGATTCAGGACCAGGCCGTTGTGCTGCAGGACGGCCACATCATGCGTCCGCGTTGCAGCGGCAGCGGGCGGGGACGCCCACGTGGCGGGTGCGGGCCTTTGTCCGGTGGCTTCATGCCGCGGCCGGCGCATCATTGCCGCAACACGGGCCCGCAACTCCCTTGGCCGGAAGGGCTTGGCAATGTAGTCATCAGCTCCGGCATTCAGCGCGGAGAGCAGGTCCGGCTCCTCGGTCCTGCCCGTCAGCATCACCACATAGGCGTTGCTGAAATGGCGGATCCTCCGGAGCACCTCAAACCCGTCAATATCCGGCAGGCCGATGTCCAGGGTCACCACGTTGGCCTGCTTGCTGCGGACCACCTCAACCCCGGCCCGCCCGTCACATGCTGTATGGACTTCGAAGCCGGCCTGGCTCAGGACCCCTTCGAGGAGGTTCCGAACGTCGGCATCGTCTTCGATGACCACAGCTACACCAAGATCGTCGTCCATTGCTATCCCCGCGCCAGGCGGATATGACCCCCCATCGGCCCAGCGCCAATGCCATATCCGCTCCAACCATTTATACGCTACTAGTAAGCCGGGCTGATCACATCTAATTCGACATTCATCTTCCAAAGTCAATTATCATGACAAGACATGTGCATTATCGGCTGGGAAAGGATGTGCATGACGGTGACCTGCAGGAATTCGGCACCAAAGGGGAACTTTGCCTCCATTGCCGGGGCGGGAGTGCTGAAAGGCTTCCATGGCTGATCCCCTGTTCCGGCGCGGTCCGCTGCGCTTTTTCCGGGAATTGGGGACCCGCGCACAAGTCGCACTCTGCCAGCTGCCGCTGACACTGGTGGTGGCTGCCCTTGCCGTGGCCACGCCGTTCGCCTGGCCAACGCTGCTGCACAATCCTTTTTACATGTCCGGCATCGTCCTGCATGCCGTCCTGTTCGCAGCCTGCTTCCTGGTTCCTTGGGAGCGCCTGCCGCACCAGCCTTACCTCCTCATTCCCGTCCTGGACTTCCTGGCCATCGGGCTGCTGCGCAACGGCGCCGCCCCGCTCCTTCCCGGCCTCGCTGTGCTGGTGGTCTTCCCGGTGATCTGGCTGTCCGCCTCAGGGATGCTGGCGCGGAGCAGCCTGGTGCTCAGCTTCACGGGCCCGATGCTGATCATGCTGCCAACAGCCGCAGGACGCTTCCCCAATCTCACGGCCTCGGACATCACCCCCGTCCTCCTTTTCCCGCTGATGATGCTGGCCGTCTCGCTGGCCATCCGGTTCGCGAGCATGAACCTGCGGCTGCAGCAGCGCGAACTGGCCGAGAAGGACCGTGAACTCCGGCAACTCCTGCGCGAAAGCCGGGAACGGGAGAAGCTGCTGGAGACGGTGCTGGAGGCCACCGACGTCGGCATTGCCGCCGTCGACCGTTCCGGGCGCTTCCTTGTTGCGAACGACCGGCAACGCGACTTCCGTCGGGCAACGGGCGACGACGACGCCGCCCCCGGGCAGGGGCACCAGCTGATCTTCGGTCCGGACAGGCGATCCCTGCTCCCGCCCGAGAGGCGGCCCATCAGCCGGGCAATGGCCGGTGAATCCTTCGCGGACTACCTGGTCTGGGCGGGCGAGGGACCGGAACAGCGGGCGATGTCCACCGCTGCCCGCCCCCTGGTGGGCGAGGACGGCAGCCTCACCGGCGCCGTGGTGGTCTACAGCGACGTCACCGGCTGGGTGGAGGCCCTGGCGGCCCACCAGGAGCTGATCTCCAACGTGTCGCACGAGTTCAAGACGCCCCTGAACTCCATCATCGGCAACGTGGACCTGGTCCTGGACGACGCCGCTGGCCTGCCGCCGGAGGTGGAACGGCGGCTCACTGTGGTGCAGCGCAATGCAGAGCGGATGCTGGCCCTCGTCGCAGACCTGACCGCTTCCGCGTCCACAGCCCTGAACGTGCACCCGAAGCGCACGGATCTGGCCAGCCTCGTGGAAACCAGCATGGGCTCGGCGCAGGCCCAGGCCGAGCAGGCGCACATCAAGCTCACCGCGGACGTTCCCTCGCCGCTGTGGGCCTACGCGGACCCCATCCGGATCGGCCAGGCGCTGGACAACCTGGTGTCCAACGCCATCAAGTACTCCCCCGACGGCGGCCGCGTCCGGATCAGCGCCAGCGCCGGCAGCGACTGGGTCCAGCTGAGCGTCAGCGATACGGGGATGGGCATCAACAGCGCCGACGCCGGCCAGGTCTTCCGGCGCTTCTTCCGCACCGACGCGGCGCGCGAGGCTGCCATCCCCGGCGCCGGCCTGGGGCTGTCCATCACCAAAATGATTGTGGAACGCCACGGCGGCAGCATCACCTGCGTCAGCGGCCAGGGCAAAGGCAGCACCTTCACGCTCACGTTGCCCGCGGACGGACCCCCGCCGTCGTTCTAGGCTGACGCTACTCCCGCAGCGCCCTGGTGAGTTCGGCGCGCGCCAGCAGCTCGCCGTCGGACGGGTAGGCCACTTCCTCCAGGACCAGTGGGTGCGGCGCGGCCAGCACGGACTTCGCGTCACGTTTTTGGGCGAGCAGCCGTTCATAAAGCCAGCCTGGCTCCACTACTCCTTCGCCCACGTACAGCGCCGAACCCACCAGGGCACGGACCATGTTGTGGCAGAACGCGTCGGCCTGAACGGTGGCAACGATGACGCCGTCCTCCCCGCGTGCGAACTCGAACCGCTGCAGGTCGCGGATGGTGGTGGCACCCTCGCGGGGCTTGCAGAAGGCCAAGAAGTTCTGCAGCCCGAGCAGCTGGGCGGCGCCCTCGTTGAGCAGAGCGACATCCAGCGGATTCTTGTGCCAGAGCGTGGAGTACCGGCCTAGCGGATCCCAGAGGGCCGGGCCGTCGGCAATGCGGTAGCTGTAGCGCCGCCAGAGGGCGGAGAAGCGGGCGTCAAACCCTTCCGGCGCGGGCGCCCCGCGGTGCACCTCCACTGCGCCGTGCAGGTCCCCCAGCACGCGGTTCAGTGCCCCGCGGATCCGCCGCATCATGGCGACGGCGGGATCAAGTTCGTGACCGCGGGCCAGTCCCAGCCACTCGGCTTGGGAAAGGTCCAGGTGGACCACCTGCCCGCGGGCGTGCACCCCCGCGTCGGTCCGGCCAGCGACAGTCACCCGGACGGGACGCCGGATCAGCAGCGCCAGGGCTTCCTCGAGGACACCCTGGACCGTGCGCAGGCCCGGCTGCACGGCCCACCCGCTGAAAGGCCCGCCGTCGTACGAAAGATCAAGCCGGATACGCAAAAACCCGCCGCCCCCTAAAGCGGGGGCCGCGGGTTTTTGGTCGTTCATAGACCCAAGTCTATGCGAAGCCGGTCAGCGAATTACTTCGCGTCCTTCTCCTCGGCAGCGGGGGCCTCAGCCTCTTCTGCAGGAGCTTCCTCAGCGGCCGGAGCTTCTTCAGCAGCGGCCTCTTCGGTTGCAGCTTCTTCAGCGGCGGGAGCCTCGGTGGTCTCCTCAGCTTCGGGAGCTTCCTCGGCAGCCGGAGCAGCCTTGGCAGCAGCCTGGGTAGCCTCGGCGACGACGGCCTGCTTGGCGGAAACCGGCTCAAGAACCAGCTCGATGACAGCCATGGGAGCGTTGTCGCCCTTGCGGTTGCCGATCTTGGTGATGCGGGTGTAGCCGCCGTCGCGGTTCTCCACTGCCTGGGCAATGTCAGTGAACAGCTCGTGGACAACGCCCTTGTTGCTGATCAGGCCCAGGACGCGGCGGCGGGAAGCCAGGTCGCCACGCTTGGCGAAGGTCACCAGGCGCTCTGCGTACGGCTTCAGGCGCTTGGCCTTGGTCACCGTGGTGGTGATCCGCTTGTGCTCGAACAGGGAAGATGCCAGGTTCGCGAGCATGAGGCGCTCGTGAGCCGGGCCGCCTCCGAGGCGCGGACCCTTAGTGGGGGTAGGCATAATTGTTTCTCCTCATGTGGAAGCCGTGGGCGGCACACCATGGTGCTGCCCGCCGGCCAAGGTCTGGTTTAGAGTTCGTCGTCGCCGAAAGCGGCGTCGTCCTCTTCGATTGCTGCGGCGCGTGCTGCGAGGTCAAAACCGGGAGGCGAGTCCTTGAGGGACAGGCCCAGTTCAACCAGCTTTGCCTTGACCTCGTCGATGGACTTGGCACCGAAGTTGCGGATGTCCATCAGGTCAGCCTCGGAGCGGGCAACGAGTTCACCCACGGTGTGGATGCCCTCACGCTTGAGGCAGTTGTAGGAACGGACGGTGAGGTCCAGATCCTCGATCGGCAGTGCCATGTCGGCTGCCAGGGCAGCGTCGGTGGGAGACGGGCCGATCTCGATACCTTCAGCTGCGGTGTTCAGCTCACGGGCCAGACCGAACAGTTCCACCAGGGTGGTGCCTGCGGAAGCAACCGCATCGCGCGGGGCGATGGCCTGCTTGGTCTCGACGTCGACAATCAGCTTGTCGAAGTCGGTGCGCTGCTCAACACGGGTTGCTTCCACGCGGAAAGTAACCTTCAGCACCGGCGAGTAGATGGAGTCGACCGGGATGCGGCCGATCTCTGCATCGCCGGACTTGTTCTGAGCTGCCGAAACGTAGCCGCGGCCGCGCTCGATGGTCAGTTCGAGCTCGAACTTGCCCTTCGAGTTCAGCGTGGCGATGTGCAGATCCGGGTTGTGGAATTCGACGCCGGCCGGCGGAGCGATGTCCGCGGCGGTGACGACTCCGGGACCCTGCTTGCGCAGGTAAGCCACAACAGGCTCGTCGTGCTCGGAGGAAACCGACAGGTTCTTGATGTTCAGGATGATCTCGGTGACATCTTCCTTGACACCCGGAACCGTGGTGAACTCATGCAGCACGCCATCGATCCGGATGCTGGTTACGGCAGCACCGGGGATGGAGGAGAGCAGGGTACGGCGGAGGGAGTTTCCGAGGGTGTAGCCGAAGCCCGGTTCCAGCGGTTCGATGACGAACCGGGAACGGTTTTCGGAGACTACCTCTTCGGAGAGGGTGGGGCGCTGTGCAATGAGCACTTAGGTTTCCTTTCGGCGAGCATCCGCTATATGACGCAACACAGGTGGTGGAAATTCGGTCTGAGACTTAACGCGCTGGGCTTGCCCGGACCATTGCTGGTCCGGGCAAGCTCCTGCTGCGGAAAAGAATTAGACGCGGCGGCGCTTCGGGGGGCGGCAGCCGTTGTGGGCTGCGGGGGTGACGTCCTGGATGGAGCCAACCTCGAGGCCTGCGGCCTGCAGCGAACGGATTGCGGTTTCGCGTCCGGAACCCGGTCCCTTGACGAAAACGTCTACCTTGCGCATGCCGTGCTCCTGCGCACGCTTTGCAGCGGCTTCGGCAGCCATCTGGGCAGCGAACGGGGTGGACTTACGCGAGCCCTTGAAGCCGACCTCACCAGAGGAAGCCCAGGAAATAACAGCGCCGGACGGATCCGTGATGGAAACGATGGTGTTGTTAAAGGTGCTCTTGATGTGCGCCTGGCCCAGCGCGATATTCTTCTTGTCCTTCTTACGCGGCTTGCGTACCGCGCCACGAGTCTTCGGGGGCATTTTTTCTCCTACAGAAAGTTATTGGGGAAAGCTCCGTTAATCCCGGCCGGGATTTTAACGGGCCTTCTTCTTGCCGGCGACGGTACGCTTCGGGCCCTTGCGGGTACGTGCGTTGGTCTTCGTACGCTGACCGCGTACGGGCAGGCCCTTGCGGTGGCGCAGGCCTTCGTAGCTGCCGATTTCAACCTTGCGGCGGATGTCGGCTGCTACTTCGCGGCGAAGGTCACCCTCAACCTTGTAGTTGCCTTCAATGTAGTCACGCAGTTCAACCAGCTGGGCGTCAGTGAGGTCCTTAACGCGGACGTCAGCGCTGATGCCAGTGGCAGCCAGGGTTTCGTGTGCACGGGTCTTGCCCACGCCGTAGATGTAAGTAAGCGCAATTTCCAGCCGCTTTTCGCGGGGAATGTCTACGCCAGCGAGACGAGCCATAGTGGCAGTACTCCTTGATAAACCGGAGGTCGTAGGCAGTACACCCGCACGTTCTGTGCGGCCCCAGCCTCCGACCGGGGGTTAGCTGTCCGGACTCTGTCGAGCTCAATGTTCCAGATCAGCTTGTGCTGCCTTTATTTACTTGCGTGGGTTAGCAACCCAGGAATTCCCCGATGGAGGGAATTAGCCCTGGCGCTGCTTGTGGCGCGGGTTCTCGCAGATCACCATGACCCGGCCATTACGGCGGATCACTTTGCACTTTTCGCAGATCTGCTTGACGCTCGGCTTGACCTTCATGGCATTCCTTTGCGTGTAACAGTGGTCAACTGGAGCAGCAGCCAGTTCACACTGACGCCGCCCAGCAATTTACTTGTAGCGGTAGACGATACGACCACGGGTGAGGTCGTACGGGCTCAGCTCCACCACTACGCGATCCTCGGGGAGGATCCGGATGTAGTGCTGACGCATCTTTCCAGAGATGTGTGCCAGGACGATGTGCTTGTTGGTGAGCTCAACGCGAAACATCGCGTTAGGCAGCGCCTCGGTCACAACGCCTTCGATCTCAATGACCCCGTCCTTCTTGGCCATACCCTCCGCTAACTGTTGTTGCCGCAGCCCTGCCGGATTGCACCGGGCATTGCCACGAACGTTTTTGTTGGATCGATTGTCTGCTCCAGGACCCAAAAGGGCGCGGCAGTCCAGACAACCAACAAACAACACTACGCCATTGTGCGGCGAAAGTTAAATCCAGCCATGCTAGCGCATCTACCCGCTGTACGCACGATAGTCACCGGCAGGAGTGCTGACCGGCTCCGCGCTGGCAATGCCGTCCAGGATGGCCAGGCGTACGACGTCGGCTGCCGCACTTTGCATCGTCACAAGACTGATCTGCCGGGCGGTTTCGTCCGAGCGGTCGAGTGCCACGGCACGAGTGGAAAGACAGAAGACAGTGTCCCCGTCAGCGAGGGTATGCGAAGGATTGAGTGCCCGCGCGATCCCCGCATGGGAAGCAGCGGCTGTTCTCTTGCACTCGGCAACATCGAGCACGGCGTTCGTCGCCACCACAACAAGAGTTGTGTTGAGCGGAGGTGGGACAACAGTCTCCTCAAGCACTGAGTGTTCAACGAATGGCAGGCCAAGAGCATTGACCACCGCCAGCGCCGCGACAACAACGCCGCTTTCCAGGGTCACGGACGCGGTACCCACCCCGCCCTTGAATGCCCGGCCGATGAGCGCGCCGGTGCCGGCGCCCACGTTGCCGCGTCCGACGTCGTGCCCGTCATTCTCGGCGGCCGCCCCAGCCGCTGCCGCGTAACCCATGTCCGGCGTCGGACGGGCTGAAAAGTCGCCACCGCGGCCAAGGTCGAAAATCGCGGCGGCAGGAACGATGGGCACCACTCCCCCTGGGACGGCGAACCCCCGGCCGTTCTCCTCGCACCAGCGCTGCACGCCGGCGGCGGTGGCGAGGCCGTAGGCGCTTCCGCCGGTGAGGACCACCGCATCCACCTGGCTGACAAGGCTGGTGGGATCGAGCGCATCCGTCTCATGGGTTGCGGGTCCGCCGCCCTGGACGTCAACCGAGCCGACAGTGCCCGCAGGGGGCAGGACAACGGTTACGCCAGTCAGCCAGCCGGCGCCCGTTTTGGAGACCTGCCCCACGCGTATACCCGGTACGTCAGTCAAAGAACCCATGCGCCAATTCTGCCTGCGAATGCTGCTTCGCCGCCGCAACCGAGGCGCATTTACTTAATCTATTGAAAGCTGGCGGTCCTCGCGCTGCGCATCGTCATCGCGCTGGTTTTGGCTGGTTCACTGTTCGTCCAGGTGTGGATGGTGCCGCTGGTGTCCATCGACCTCCAGGAAGCCGGAGCCCCGGACGGGCTGCGCATCGCGTTCCTGGCGATTGTGGTCCTGGGGATCATCTGCGTACAGATCACGGCGGTATGTGTCTGGCAGTTGCTGACCATGGTCCGGCGGGAAACGGTCTTCTCCCACGGGGCCTTCCGCTATGTGGACATCATCTTCTGGGCTATTGCCGCGGCGGCCGTCCTTGTCTTCGGGATTGCCGTGCTGCTGGCTCCCGGGGAAGTCGCGCCCGGCATCGTGCTGCTGATCTGCGGCGCTGCCCTGATGATTGGCGGCGTGGCACTGATTGTCCTGGTGCTCCGGACCCTCCTGGCCCAGGCTGTGGCGCGTGATGCCGAGGCCAGGCACCTGCGCGACGAACTCGACGAGGTGATCTGATGGCCATCGTCGTGGACATCGACGTGCTGCTGGCCAAGCGCAAAATGCCCGTGGGGGTGCTGGCGGAAAAAGTGGGCATCACCCCAGCCAACCTGGCGGTGCTCAAGAACGGACGCGCCAAAGCCGTGCGCTTCACAACGCTTGAGGCGCTGTGCGAGGTGCTGGAATGCCAGCCCGGCGATCTGCTCCGGTGGGAACCGGACGGTCAGGCGGGCGGGCAGGCAGGCACTCCCCCGGCGGATAGCTAGGGGATCGGAACTGGGGTGACGCCGAGCGGGGCAAGGTGCTCCGCGCCGCCGTCGGGTGCTGACAGCACCCAGATGCCCTTCTCGTGCACCGCCACGGAGTGCTCCCACTGGCAGGAACGCTTGCCGTCGGTGGTGACCACTGTCCAGTCATCCTCGAGGACGGCGGTTTCAATGCCGCCGCGGACCAGCATCGGCTCGATGGCCAGGCACAGGCCGGGCTTGATCCTGGGGCCCCGGTGGCTGGTGCGGTAGTTCAGGACGTCGGGGGCCATGTGCATCTCGGAGCCGATGCCGTGCCCTACATAGTCCTCCAGGATGCCCAGCGGCTTGCCGGGCACTGACGAGACGTAGTCGTCGATGGCGGCGCCAATGTCGCCCACATGCGTCCCGGTGGCCAGGGCTGCGATCCCACGCCACATGGCCGCGCGGGTGACGTCGGAGAGCCGCTGGTCCTCCGAATCGGGTGTGCCCACGATGACGGTCCGGGCCGAGTCGGAGTGCCAGCCGTTGACGATCGCACCGCCGTCGATGGAGATGATGTCGCCGTCCTGCAGAACGCGGCTGCCCGGGATGCCGTGGACCACTTCCTCGTTCACGGACGTGCAAATGGTGGCAGGGAAGCCGTGGTAGCCGAGGAAGTTGGACTTGGCGCCGGCCTCGTTGAGCACGGCAGCGAAGACGTCGTCGAGGTGCTTGGTGGTGACGCCCGGCACGGCGGCGGCAACGGCTGCATCAAGGGCTCGGCTCAGGACCAGCCCGGCCTCGTGCATGGTGCGCATCTGGGCGTTGTTCTTGAGTTCGATGCGGGGCTGGCGGAAGCCCATGGTGTGTCCTTTCAAATGGCTGAGGCTCCTCCCCTGTTCCGGGAGGAGCCTCAGAAAAACGGTGCCTGGATCAGGCTGCCTGTGCTGCCTTGATGGCCTGCATCACGCGGTCGGTCACGTCATCGATGGCGCCGATGCCGTCAACCTGGGTGAGGATGCCGCGCTCGGCGTACTTGGCCACCACAGCTTCGGTCTGCTCGTGGTAGAGGTCAAGGCGGTGGCGGATGACGGCTTCGTTGTCGTCGCTCCGGCCCGTTTCCTTGGCCCGGCCCAGCAGGCGGTGCACCAGTTCCTCATCGTCGGCAGTGAGCTGCAGGACGACGTCGAGCTTCTCGTCGCCCTTGGCGAGGATCTCGTCGAGGTAGTCCACCTGCGCGGTGGTGCGCGGGTAGCCGTCCAGCAGGAAGCCGTTTTCGACGTCGGCCTCGCTGAGGCGGTCACGGACCATCTTGTTGGTCACGCTGTCCGGAACGAAATCCCCGTTGTCCATGTACTTCTTGGCCTCGATGCCAAGGGGCGTTTCGCCCTTTACATTGGCGCGGAAGATGTCGCCGGTGGAGATCGCCACAACGCCGAGGCGCTCTGAAATCCGCTCCGCCTGCGTCCCTTTTCCGGAACCGGGAGGTCCAATAATCAGCATTCTCGTCATCGCAAAAGCCCTTCGTAGTGACGTTGTTGTAGCTGCGCATCAATTTGCTTTACGGTCTCCAGGCCAACGCCCACCATGATCAGGATCGAGGTGCCACCGAACGGGAAGTTCTGGTTTGCGTTGATCAGTACCAGTGCCACCAGCGGAATCAGTGCAACGAAGCCCAGGTACAGGGCGCCGGGCAGGGTGATCCGGGAGAGCACGTACTGCAGGTAGTCAGCGGTCGGCTTGCCGGCGCGGATACCTGGAATGAAGCCGCCGTACTTCTTCATGTTGTCGGACACTTCTTCAGGGTTGAAGGTGATCGCGACATAGAAGTAGGTAAAGAAGACGATCATGGCAAAGTACAGAACCATATAGATCGGCTGGTCGCCGCGGACCAGGTTGTTGTTGATCCATTCGACCCACGGCTGGAGCTGCTCCCCCTGCTGCGGCTGGTTGAACTGCGCAATCAGGCCGGGCAGGTAGAGCATGGAGGAAGCGAAGATCACCGGAATAACACCGGCCATGTTCACCTTGATGGGAATGTAGGTGCTGGTGCCGCCCACGGTCCGGCGTCCGATCATCCGTTTGGCGTACTGCACCGGAACGCGGCGCTGTGACTGCTCCACGAAGACCACCAGTGCCACGGTCAGCAGGCCAATGGCGAGGACGGTGAAGAACGTGGCCGGTCCCTGCGAGGTCCAGATGGCACCCAGGGACGTGGGGAACGTCGCTGCAATCGAGGTGAAGATGAGCAGGGACATGCCGTTGCCCACGCCCTTCTCGGTGACGAGCTCGCCCATCCACATGATCAGGCCGGTGCCGGCCGTCAGCGTGATGATGAGCAGGATGGTGGTGATGACGCTGTCGTCAGGGATGATCGGCAGTGCACAGCCGGGAAGCAGCTGGCCCGACCGCGCCAGGGACACCAAGGTTGTGGCATTAAGCAGGCCCAGGGCGATGGTGAGGTACCGCGTGTACTGGGTCAGCTTGGACTGGCCCGACGCGCCCTCTTCATACAGCTGCTGGAAGCGGGGAATAACCACCCGGAGCAGCTGGACGATAATGCTGGCCGTGATGTACGGCATGATGCCCAGGGCGAAGATGGACACCTGGAGCAACGCGCCGCCGCTGAACAGGTTGACGAGCTGGTACAGCCCGCCTGCCGTCTGACCGTTCTGCAAACATTGCTGGACATTCTGGTAGTCCACACCAGGCGAGGGAATGAAAGCACCCAAGCGGAAGATGGTGATGATTCCCAGCGTGAACAACAACTTGCGTCGCAGATCAGGCGTGCGAAAGGCCCGGCCAAATGCGCTAAGCAAGCGTCCTCCTGTGGTGTTTATAAGAGTGGTGTGATGGGGCCCAATAAATCCCAACAACCGAGTCTAACGGTTGGATGCGCCATGCGAACAATCCGGGGAAGCGCTGCTGCGCCGGGTGGCGGGAAAAATACGGCCTGCGGATGTGAAAAACTCCCGATGACCGGGGCGTTGGCCCCGGTCATCGGGAGTTGAACAACGGGCTGTCGCCCACCGGCTCTAGAGAGCGGTGGTGCTTCCGCCTGCTGCTGCGATCTTTTCAGCTGCGCTGGCCGAGAATGCGTGGGCGGTGACGTCAACCTTGACGGTGATGTCGCCGGTGCCCAGCACCTTGACGGGCTGGTTCTTGCGAACGGCACCCTTTTCGACCAGGTTCTCCACGGTGACAGTGCCACCTTCGGGGAACAGCTCGTTGAGCTTGTCCAGGTTCACAACCTGGAACTCAACCCGGAACGGGTTCTTGAAGCCACGCAGCTTGGGCAGGCGCATGTGCAGCGGCAGCTGGCCGCCGGCAAAGCCAGCCTTCACCTGGTAGCGGGCTGCCGTACCCTTGGTACCGCGACCGGCGGTCTTACCCTTGGATGCCTCACCACGACCAACACGGGTCTTGGCGGTCTTTGCACCCGGGGCGGGACGCAGGTGGTGAACCTTCAGGGCGTTCTGCTTTTCAGCCTGAGCCTTTTCGTTCTCTGCCATTTACTTCGCCTCCTCTACCTTTACCAGGTGCGGAACCGTGTTGAGCATCCCGACGGTCACGGCGTCGGCGGTGCGGACAACAGTGTGTCCGATCCGCTTCAGGCCGAGGGACCGCAGGGTGTCGCGCTGGTTCTGCTTGCCGCCAATGGCGGACTTGATCTGAGTGATCTCCAACTGCGCGTCGGAGGGGACCAGGTTCTTAGCCATGACTAAACACCTGCCTTCGGAGCCAGGAGGGCCTTCACCAGTGCCTGCGGAGCGATCTCGTCCAGCGGCAGGCCGCGGCGTGCTGCCACGGATGCGGGCTCTTCGAGGCGCTTCAGGGCATCAACGGTCGCGTGGACGATGTTGATGGCGTTGGAGGAACCGAGCGACTTGGAGAGGATGTCGTGGATGCCCACGCACTCCAGTACTGCACGGACCGGGCCACCGGCGATAACACCGGTACCGGCGGAAGCCGGACGCAGCATTACGACGCCGGCAGCGGCTTCACCCTGAACGCGGTGCGGGATGGTGTTGCCAACGCGGGGAACGCGGAAGAAGGACTTCTTGGCCTCTTCAACGCCCTTGGCGATAGCAGCGGGAACTTCCTTGGCCTTGCCGTAGCCCACGCCGACCATGCCGTTACCGTCACCAACGACGACCAGTGCGGTGAAGCTGAAGCGACGACCACCCTTGACCACCTTGGAAACGCGGTTGATGGTGACAACGCGCTCTACGAACTGGTTCTTTTCGGCTTCACGGCCACCGTCGCGGCCGCCACGGCCACCGCGGTCGCCGCGGCCCTGGCCGCGGTCGCCACGCTCGCCACGACGGGCGCCACCACGGCGGTCGTCGGCAGCGGGGGCAGTGGTCTCAGCAGCTGCGGCTTCAGGAGCCTTCTGATCTGCAGACACAGTGTCCTTTTCCTTGTTTGCTTCGGTCACAGTGACAGCCCACCTTCGCGTGCACCGTCAGCGACGGCGGCAATACGGCCGTGGTATTTGTTACCACCACGGTCGAAGACAACTGCCTCGACGCCGGCAGCCTTGGCACGCTCGGCAACGAGCTCGCCAACGCGCTTGGCCTTGGCAGTCTTGTCACCGTCGAATGCACGGAGGTCGGCTTCCAGAGTGGACGCGCTTGCTACGGTCTGGCCAATGCTGTCATCGACAACCTGGACAAATACGTGGCGGGCGGACCGGTTGACCACCAGGCGGGGGCGAACGGCCGTTCCTGCAATGCGCTTGCGGATACGAAGCTGGCGACGGCTGCGCGCGGCAGCCTTGCTCTTGTTCGTGCGCTTCTTGTTAATGGCGATGGCCATGGTTACTTACCAGCCTTTCCGACCTTGCGGCGGATAACCTCGCCGGCGTAACGGATGCCCTTGCCCTTGTACGGGTCAGGCTTCCGCAGCTTGCGGATGTTGGCAGCAACTTCGCCGACCTGCTGCTTGTTGATGCCTGAGACAGAGAGCTTGGTCGGTCCCTCTACTGCAAAGGTGATGCCGGCCGGAGCCGACACGTTGACCGGGTGGCTGAAGCCCAGAGCGAACTCCAGGTCAGATCCCTTGGCCTGAACGCGGTAACCGGTACCGACGATTTCAAGCTTCTTCTCGTAGCCTGCGGTGACGCCCTGGATCATGTTGGCGATCAGGGTGCGGGTCAGGCCGTGGAGCGAACGGGAGGCGCGCTCGTCGTTCGGGCGGGTGACGGTCAGGGTGTTGTCTTCCAGGGCAACCTCGATGGGGCTGACCACAGTGTGGCTCAGTTCCCCCTTGGAACCCTTGACGCTGACGACAGAGCCGTCAACCTTGACCTCAACGCCGGCAGGAACGGTGATGGGGAGACGTCCAATACGTGACATTATTCTCTTCCTTTCCCGTTACCAGACGTACGCGAGGACTTCGCCGCCCACGCCCTTCTTGCCGGCCTGCTTGTCAGTCAGGAGGCCGGAAGAGGTGGACAGGATTGCGATACCCAGGCCACCCAGCACGTGCGGCAGGTTGGTGGACTTCGCGTAAACGCGGAGACCCGGCTTGGAGATGCGGCGAACACCGGCGATTGAACGCTCGCGGTTCGGACCGAACTTGAGCTCGAGGGTCAGCTTCTTGCCGACCTCAGCGTCCTCTTCCTTCCAGCCGGCGATGAAGCCTTCGGCCTTGAGGATGTCGGCAACGCGAGCCTTGAGCTTGCTGTAAGGCATAGACACGGTGTCGTGGTATGCGGAGTTTGCGTTACGCAGGCGCGTAAGCATGTCTGCGACAGGATCTGTCATTGTCATGGTGGGCTCTTGCCCTTCCTCGTAACGGTTTCCGCCGTCTGCCTCTGATGAAGCCGGCGGCCGGACCTTTTACGTAGTAATTAAGCTTCGGTCTTGAACGGGAAACCAAGCGCCTTGAGCAGCGCGCGGCCTTCGTCGTCGGTCTTGGCAGTGGTCACAACCGTGATGTCCATACCGCGGACGCGGTCGATCTTGTCCTGGTCGATTTCGTGGAACATAACCTGCTCGGTCAGACCGAAGGTGTAGTTGCCGTTGCCATCGAACTGCTTGCCGCTGAGGCCGCGGAAGTCGCGGATACGGGGCAGAGCCAGCGTGACCAGACGGTCCACGAATTCCCACATGCGGTCGCCACGCAGGGTAGCGTGTGCGCCGATGGGCATGCCTTCGCGCAGCTTGAACTGTGCGATCGACTTGCGGGCCTTGGTAACCTGCGGCTTCTGGCCGGTGATCTGGGTGAGGTCGCGGACGGCGCCGTCGATCAGCTTGGAGTCCTTAGCGGCATCTCCAACACCCATGTTCACAACGACCTTGACGAGGCGGGGAACCTGGTTCACGTTCGCGTACTTGAATTCATCCTGGAGCTGGGCCTTGATGGATTCTGCGTACTTGGTCTTCAGACGAGGAACGATCTTCGTTGCCGGAGTCTCGAGAGTCTCAGTCATTAGATGTCCTTCCCGGTGCTCTTGGACACGCGGATGCGGACGGTCTTCTTGACGCCGTCCTTCTCTACGGTGTCGAGGCGGAAGCCCACGCGGGTCGGCTTCTTGGTCGACGGGTCAACCAGCGCCACGTTGGAGATGTGGATCGGGGCTTCAACAACCTCGATGCCACCGGTCTTGGTGCCGCGCTGCGACTGACCGACCTTGGTGTGCTTGGTGACGCGGTTGATGCCTTCAACCAACACGCGGTTGGTGTCGGTGAACACGCGCAGGACCTTGCCCTGCTTGCCGCGGTCGCCGCCGCGCTCAGCCTTGGCGCCAGTGATGACCTGGACCAGGTCACCCTTCTTGATCTTTGCAGCCATGGACTAGAGCACCTCCGGAGCCAGAGAAACGATCTTCATGAACTTCTTGTCACGGAGTTCACGACCAACCGGTCCGAAGATACGGGTACCGCGGGGGTCACCGTCGCCCTTCAGGATCACAGCTGCGTTCTCGTCAAACTTGATGTAGGAACCATCCGCACGGCGGCGTTCCTTCTTGGTACGGACGATGACTGCCTTGACAACATCGCCCTTCTTTACGTTGCCGCCCGGGATTGCATCCTTGACGGTGGCGACAATGACGTCACCGATGCCTGCGTAGCGACGGCCGGATCCACCGAGAACGCGAATGGTAAGGATTTCCTTAGCACCCGTGTTGTCGGCGACCTTGAGTCGCGACTCCTGCTGAATCACTATTTACTCCTTGCGTCGCGCCGGTTCTCAGACCGAAAATCTTCCTACGGAATGAGCCTTGCGGAACGGTTGATCGGGGTGTCTCTTGACCTGCCTGGATTTTGCCAGACCAGGCCTAAACGCCCGTGCCAGAAGCAGTTGCTCCCATCTGTCCGGGAAGGATCCCGGGCGCACAGGGGCACTATGCTGTGGCACGCTTGTTTACGAGTTTGGTGAACGGCGCACGAAAGGCGCCATACAAACTCAAAATCTTAGCACAGATTGGCCCGTTCCCCATATCACCCCAGGCCGCTCCCCCGCAAGCAACACGACGCCACCACCAACGCTCTCCCACTTATAGTGCGCATTCTTCCAACGCCCTCTCACTCGCTTGAAAAGAGTGAGAGAGCGTCGGCTCGAAAGCAGCCAGAAGTGAGCGGGCGTTTGGGTCCAGGCGCCGTGAGTGAAGGGCGTTCCGGTGCACGACGGCACCACGCACGGCAGCCTTTCGGCCCGCCGAAGGTGCCGCTCCCCCGGAAAGCCGCGGCACCGCGGTCGTAAGCCCACCAGAAGCGTGCACCGCGTGACGCAGGGTTGCGTTAAACGAGGCAGCCCCCGCTCCCGGTGGGAGCAGGGGCTGCAACAGCGAAGCAGCAGGTGCTACTTGGCCTTCTCGAGGATTTCCACGAGCCGCCAGTTCTTGGTGGCGGACAGCGGACGGGTCTCGGCGATGACAACCAGGTCGCCGATGCCGGCGGTGTTGTTCTCATCGTGTGCCTTGACCTTGGAGGTACGGCGGATGACCTTGCCGTACAGGGCGTGCTTCACGCGGTCCTCAACCTGGACAACGATGGTCTTCTCCATCTTGTCCGAGACCACGTAGCCGCGACGCGTCTTGCGGTAACCGCGCTGCTCAGCCGTGGCTGCGGTAGCAGTTTCCGTCACGTTCTGGTCCTTTTCACTCACTTGGCATCCTCCTCGGTCTCAACCGTTTCAGCCTTCTCGGCCTTCTTGGTTGCAGCCTTCTTGGACTTCTTCTCTTCCTTGGCTTCCACAACCGGTGCGGCAACCTCGGCACGGATGCCCAGCTCGCGCTCACGGAGAACGGTGTAGATGCGGGCGATGTCCTTCTTTACCGCGCGCAGGCGACCGTGGTTCTCCAGCTGACCGGTGGCGGACTGGAAACGCAGGTTGAACAGCTCTTCCTTGGCCTTGCGGAGTTCTTCAACGAGACGCTCGTTGTCGAAACCGTCCAGCTTTGCGGGAGCCAGATCCTTGGATCCTACTGCCATTTCTATTCACCACCCTCGCGACGCACGATGCGTGCCTTCAACGGCAGCTTGTGGATTGCCAGGCGCAGGGCCTCGCGAGCTACCTCTTCATTGACACCGGCGAGTTCGAAGAGAACCCGGCCCGGCTTGACGTTGGCGACCCACCATTCCGGCGAACCCTTACCGGAACCCATGCGGGTTTCGGCAGGCTTCTTGGTCAGGGGACGGTCCGGGTAGATGTTGATCCAGACCTTACCGCCACGCTTGATGTGGCGGGTCATCGCGATACGAGCGGACTCGATCTGACGGTTGGTGACGTATGCCGGGCTCAGGGCCTGGATGCCGTACTCACCGAACGAGACCTTGGTGCCGCCCGTGGCAGCGCCGGAACGACCCGGGTGGTGCTGCTTACGGTGCTTGACTCGACGTGGGATAAGCATTTAAGCCTGTCCTCCTTCTACTGCTGCAGCGGGTGCAGCCTCACCTGCCGGTGCTTCGGCAGCAGGAGCTGCGTCAGCGGCCGGACGGTCGTTGCGACGGCGGCGATCGCCACGGTCAGCGCCACCCGGACGGCCCGGACGGTCGCCGGAGCGGCCGCGGGACGGGGCGGAAGCAGCCTGGGCGGCCAGTTCCTTGGCGGTGACGTCACCCTTGTAGATCCAGACCTTCACACCGATGCGGCCGAAGGTGGTCTTGGCTTCGTAGAAGCCGTAGTCGATGTTCGCGCGGAGGGTGTGCAGGGGCACACGGCCTTCGCGGTAGAACTCCGAGCGGGACATTTCAGCGCCACCCAGTCGACCCGAGCAGGCGATACGGATGCCCTTGGCACCGGCACGCTGCGCGGACTGCATGGCCTTCTTCATGGCGCGGCGGAATGCCACACGGGAAGTCAGCTGCTCTGCAACGCCCTGGGCAACAAGCTGGGCTTCCATCTCGGGGTTCTTGACCTCGAGGATGTTCAGCTGGACCTGCTTGCCGGTGAGCTTTTCGAGCTCGCCGCGGATGCGGTCTGCTTCAGCTCCACGGCGGCCGATGACGATGCCGGGACGGGCCGTGTGGATGTCCACGCGGACGCGGTCACGGGTGCGCTCGATCTCGACCTTCGCGATACCGGCGCGCTCCATGCCCGTGGACATGAGCTGGCGGATGCGGATGTCTTCGCGAACGAAGTCCTTGTACCGCTGGCCGGCCTTGGTGCTGTCAGCGAACCAGTGCGATACGTGATCGGTGGTGATGCCGAGTCGGAACCCGTGCGGGTTTACTTTCTGTCCCACTTAGCGAGCCTCCTCTTTCTCCGGGGTAGCGACTACCACGGTGATGTGGCTGGTGCGCTTCTTGATCTGAAATGCACGACCCTGGGCGCGCGGCTGGAACCGCTTCATGGTCGGGCCTTCATCAACAAACGCTTCGCTGATGATGAGGTCACCTTCGTCAAACGCCACGCCGTCGCGGTCCGCGAGGACCCGGGCGTTGGAGATTGCCGACTGTACTACCTTGAATACCGGCTCCGAAGCTGCCTGCGGGGCAAACTTCAGAATTGCCAGAGCCTCATTCGCTTGCAATCCACGAACAAGGTTGACGACGCGCCGGGCCTTCATAGGCGTTACGCGGATGTGGCGCGCAATTGCCTTGGCTTCCATTGCTTTCCTTCTCTCGTCTATGACGTAAGCGCAGGCGCCTAGCGGCGCTTGCCCTTACGGTCGTCCTTGACATGGCCGCGGAAAGTCCGCGTGGGAGCGAATTCGCCGAGCTTGTGCCCGACCATCGACTCAGTGACAAACACCGGGATGTGCTTGCGTCCGTCGTGTACGGCGATCGTGTGTCCGAGCATGTCGGGGATGATCATCGAACGGCGGGACCAGGTCTTGATGACGTTCTTGGTGCCCTTTTCGTTTTCCCTGGCTACCTTCACAAAGAGGTGCTGGTCAACGAAAGGACCTTTTTTCAGGCTGCGTGGCATGTGTCCAGGCTCCTATCGCTTGTTCTTGCCAGTACGACGGCGACGCACAATAAGCTTGTCGCTCTCTTTGTTGGGGCGCCGGGTGCGGCCTTCCCGCTGACCGTTCGGGTTGACGGGGTTACGACCACCGGAGGTCTTACCTTCACCACCACCGTGCGGGTGGTCAACCGGGTTCATGGCGACACCACGGACGGTCGGGCGAACGCCCTTCCACCGCATACGCCCGGCCTTGCCCCAGTTGATGTTCGACTGCTCGGCGTTGCCGACCTCGCCGACGGTTGCGCGGCAGCGCACGTCAACGTTGCGGATTTCGCCGGAAGGCAGGCGCAGCTGGGCGAAGCGGCCTTCCTTGGCAACGAGCTGGATGGATGCACCGGCGGAGCGGCCCATCTTGGCGCCGCCACCAGGACGCAGTTCAACTGCGTGGATAACGGTACCCACGGGGATGTTGCGCAGGGGCAGGTTGTTGCCGGGCTTGATGTCAGCGTTGGCACCTGCTTCCACGAAGTCACCCTGGGACAGCTTGTTCGGGGCGATGATGTAACGCTTGGTGCCATCAACGTAGTGCAGGAGCGCGATGCGGGCCGTACGGTTCGGATCGTACTCAATTTCGGCTACGCGGGCGTCAACGCCGTCCTTGTCGTGGCGACGGAAGTCGATCAGACGGTACTGGCGCTTGTGTCCGCCACCCTTGTGACGGGTGGTGATCTTACCGGTGTTGTTACGGCCGCCCTTCTTGGGCAGCGGACGTACCAACGACTTTTCCGGCGTCGACCGCGTGATTTCGATGAAGTCCGCTACGCTCGAGCCACGACGGCCCGGGGTAGTCGGCTTGTATTTACGGATTCCCATAATTTATTTCCTCGTTAAAGTGGTCTCCGCTACGAGAGCGGACCGCCGAAGATGTCGATGGTGCCTTCTTTGAGGGTGACAATCGCACGCTTGGTGTTCTTGCGGGTACCCCATCCGAATTTGGTGCGCTTGCGCTTACCGGCACGGTTGATGGTGTTGATCGATTCGACCTTGACGGAGAAGATCTTCTCCACGGCCAGCTTGATCTCGGTCTTGTTCGACCGGGGGTCCACCAGGAAGGTGTACTTGCCCTCGTCGATCAGGCCGTAGCTCTTTTCCGACACGACGGGTGCAAGCACGACGTCGCGGGGATCCTTGATGGTGGCTGCGCTCACTTGGCATCCTCCTCGTTCTTAGCTGCCTTGGCGGCAACGAATGCGTCGTAGGCAGCCTTGGTGAAGACAACGTCATCAGACACGAGAACGTCGTAGGTGTTCAGCTGGTCTGCGTACAGAACGTGAACACCGGCGAGGTTGCGCACGGACAGTGCAGCAACGTCGTTGGCGCGCTCGATGACGACCAGCAGGTTCTTGCGGTCGGAAACACCGCGGAGCGTTGCCAGTGCGGTCTTGGCCGAAGGCTTGTCGCCTGCAACCAGCTCGGAGACAACGTGGATGCGTCCGTTGCGGGCCCGGTCAGACAGTGCGCCGCGCAGGGCAGCAGCAATCATCTTCTTGGGGGTGCGCTGGCTGTAGTCACGCGGGGTGGGACCGTGGACAATGCCACCGCCGGTCATGTGCGGAGCACGGATCGAACCCTGGCGGGCGCGGCCGGTACCCTTCTGCTTGAACGGCTTGCGTCCTGCACCGGAAACTTCAGCGCGGGTCTTGGTCTTGTGGGTACCCTGGCGAGCAGCAGCGAGCTGGGCAACGACAACCTGGTGCAGCAGCGGCACGTTGGTCTGGACGTCGAAGATCTCTGCAGGCAGGTCAACCTGGACAGTGTTAGCCATTGAACTAGGCTCCCTTCACGGCGGTGCGTACGAGTACGACCTGGCCGCGGGCGCCGGGAACGGCACCCTTGATCAGGAGCAGCGACTTCTCGACGTCAACCGCGTGAACCGTCAGGTTCAGCGTGGTGTGACGAACGGCGCCCATGCGGCCGGCCATTTTCATGCCCTTGAAGACGCGGCTCGGGGTGGATGCACCACCGATTGAACCGGGCTTACGGTGGTTCTTGTGGGCACCGTGGGAAGCTCCAACGCCGTGGAAGCCGTGACGCTTCATAACACCGGCGAAGCCCTTACCCTTGGTGGTGCCTACGACGTCGATCTTCTGGCCGGCTTCGAAGAGCTCTACGGAGAGCTCCTGGCCCAGCTCGTACTCGGCAGCATCTGCGGTACGAAGTTCGACGACGTGACGGCGAGGCGTGACGCCTGCCTTTTCAAAGTGACCAGCCAGCGGCTTGGTGACCTTGCGGGGATCGATCTGGCCGTAGCCGATCTGAACGGCGACGTAGCCATCAGCTTCTGCGTTGCGCAGCTGGGTGATGACGTTCGAATCTGCCTGGACCACAGTGACGGGGATGAGCTTGTTGTTCTCGTCCCAGACCTGGGTCATGCCGAGCTTCGTGCCCAGCAGGCCCTTTACGTTACGGGTTGCGGTCATAGTTTCTCAGCACCTCCCTACAGCTTGATTTCGATGTTCACGTCAGCCGGCAGGTCGAGACGCATGAGCGAGTCAACAGCCTTCGGCGTGGGATCGATGATGTCGATAAGACGCTTGTGCGTGCGCATTTCGAAGTGCTCGCGGCTGTCCTTGTACTTGTGCGGAGAGCGGATAACGCAGTACACGTTCTTCTCCGTCGGCAGCGGCACGGGGCCCACTACCGTTGCGCCTGCGCGCGTGACCGTCTCAACGATCTTCCGTGCTGAAACGTCAATGACCTCGTGGTCGTATGACTTCAGCCGGATGCGGATTTTTTGTCCCGCCATGTCGCCTGACTCTCTTTCAGTCTGTGCTTCCCCGGTTTAGGGCTGCCCTGTTCACTTTCCTGTTGTATGTGGCTGCCGAAGCATTTGAAGTCGTAACTACCACCCGCCGCACAAACTGAATCCGGATGAATCCGGGTTCCTCACCTTGCCGGCGTAACCGACCCCCGCGGTCGGGCGTGTCGCGCTCAACACGCATACAAATCCGCAATTCCATTGGGGTGGGTTATGTTTGGTCTTCAACCTGGACCCTGCATCCGGCATTATCCGGATCGGGACGCGAAGAAGCGCTTGAACAACTCATCTAGTATGCCGGAAATCCCCGGCAGATGCGAATCGTCCCTCGTGGGGCCGGGGCATGGCGGGATCATTGCCCTTGGCTGCATCCGAATGGATGATAAGGACATGACGCTGGAAAGCACTGAATCGGTGACGGAACTGGCCGGCCGGATGCCGCCGTCGTTCACCCTTGGCGTGGCGGCGGCCGCCTTCCAAATTGAAGGCGCCCTCGGTGAAGGGGGCCGGGGGCCCTCCGGCTGGGACGCGTTCGCGGAGAAGCCCGGCGCCATTGTGGACGGCCACTCCCCTGCCATGGCCTGCGACCATTACAACAGGTTGCCGGAGGATGTGGCGCTGCTGCAGGACCTGGGCGTGGATTCCTACCGCTTCTCGCTGTCGTGGCCGCGGATCCAGCCGGACGGCCGGGGCAGTTTCAACCCGGAAGGACTGGACTTCTACGACCGGCTGATCGACCAGCTGCTGGAGGCCGGCGTCTCCCCCATGGCCACGCTCTACCACTGGGACACACCCCTGCCCCTTGAGCACAGCGGCGGCTGGCTCAACCGGGAGACCGCCGAACGCTTTGGCGAGTACGCCGCTGCAGCCGCCGGGCGCTACGGCGACCGCGTGGCCCAGTGGGTCACGCTCAACGAGCCCCTCTCGGTAACTCTGAACGGCTATGCCCTGGGCGTCCATGCCCCTGGCCACGCGCTGATGTTCGATGCCCTCCCCTCCATCCACCACCAGCTGCTGGCGCACGGGCTGGGCGTACAGGCACTCCGGGCTGCCGGCGTAACCGGCGGCGTTGGGGTGACCAACCTCCATGCCCCCGTCCGGCCCGCCAGCCGGAGCATCGGCGACCGAATGGTGGCCCGGATGTACGACCTACTGATGAACCGGATCTACGCCGACCCTGTCCTGCTGGGCCGCTACCCGCACCTTCCCCTGTACGCCCGGCCGTGGCTGCGCTCAATTGGCCGCATCTCCGACGCCGACCTGCGCACCATCCACCAGCCGCTGGACTTCTACGGACTGAACTACTACTTCCCGGTCAAGGTGGCCATCGGCCGCGGTGTGACCCCCATCCCTGCCGAACCGGACGAAGCAGTTGTCACCCTGCCGTATCACGAGGTGGGCTATCCGGAACTTAACCACACCGGATTCGGCTGGCCCGTGGCCCCCGAACATCTGGGCATCCTGCTCAAGGAACTCCAGGACCGGTACGGGGACGCCCTCCCGCCTGTCTACATCACGGAAGGCGGTGCGAGTTTTCCGGAGCCGGACAAGGTTGAGGGCACCCTCCAGGACGAGGAGCGGGTGCAATACCTGGCCACCCACCTGCGCGCTGCCCTCGATGCAACCGCCCCGGGCGGCATGGCTTCAGGCGTTGACCTGCGGGGCTATTACGTGTGGACACTGATGGACAACTTTGAGTGGGCTGCCGGCTACTCCCAACGGTTCGGGTTGGTCCACGTTGACTTTGAGACGCAGCAGAGGACCCCGAAACAGTCCTTCTACTGGTACCAGGCCCTTTCGCGGGCGCGGAAAACCCCGGCCGGCCAGTAGCCCGGGCCCGCACGGTATTTCCTTATCAGCCGAGGCCGGCAGAGCGGCCTGCTACTGGTTCCTGTTTGCCCGGTTGATCCGCTTGGCGCGGTCGATCTCGTGGCGGAAGTGCCTCTTGGCCCAGAACACGCCTGCCACCACCGCGACCACGATGATCAGGAAAATAAGCCATCCCATGATGATCTCCTCTCGATGCTGCCACAGTATCAGGGGAGCTTCTGTGCGGGGCCGTCCTGCCCGCCAGCCGATTCAGTGCCCGCGCTGCGGCTGAGGCGCCACACCGCAAAGGCAATCTGTCCGACGGCGACCATCGCCAGCAGCGCGAAGGTGTACTCCCGCATTGCCCATAGGATGCAGGCAGCAACGCCGCCGGCGCCCCGCCGGACAAAGAACCGGTCCGCAAGGACCAGGCCTGCCACCAGCAGCGCGGCCAGCAGGAGGAGGAGCCACAACTGCTGGCCCCAGCCCCGCTCGTACCCACGCCGGCGCCGGACAGGGTGAGCAGGACAGCCGATGCCGTTGCATATGCCCGGCCACGCCCGTGCTGTCCTGCCAGGTACCCCAAGGCGGCGAGCAAGGCTCCCAGCACCACGTACCACTGGGCTGCCCAGAAGGGCTCCGGCAGGCCCCCCGCGTCCAGGCGGAAGAGGGTACAGGGCTGTACTGCAAATTATCCAATGATTGGATTAATGCGAGCAAGAGAAAGCCCCGCTGCACATGGCAGCGGGGCTTTCTGTGGATTATGCGGGACGGTGCCCCGATGACCCGTTGATCAGCAAGGACTACTTGATGATCTTGGTGACGCGTCCCGAACCAACGGTGCGGCCGCCTTCGCGGATAGCGAAGCCGAGGCCCTCTTCCATAGCGATGGGCTGGATGAGCGCAACGGTCATCTCAGTGTTGTCGCCGGGCATAACCATTTCCGTGCCCTCGGGCAGGGTGATAACGCCGGTAACGTCCGTCGTACGGAAGTAGAACTGCGGGCGGTAGTTCGAGTAGAACGGGTTGTGGCGTCCGCCTTCGTCCTTGGAGAGGATGTAGACGTTGGCCTCGAAGTCGGTGTGCGGGGTGATGGAACCCGGCTTGACGACAACCTGGCCACGCTCGACGTCGTCGCGCTTCAGACCGCGGAGCAGGAGGCCACAGTTCTCGCCGGCCCATGCTTCGTCGAGCTGCTTGTGGAACATCTCGATACCGGTAACCGTGGTCTTCTGGACCGGGCGGATGCCGACGATCTCGACCTCGGAGTTGATGGCGAGGGTTCCACGCTCGGCGCGGCCCGTAACAACGGTTCCACGACCGGTGATGGTGAAGACGTCTTCGATCGGCATCAGGAACGGCTTGTCGCGGTCACGAACGGGGTCCGGAACGGACTCGTCCACAGCAGCCATCAGGTCCTCAACGGACTTGACCCACTCGGGATCGCCTTCCAGGGCCTTCAGGCCGGAAACGCGAACAACCGGAGCGTCGTCGCCATCGAAGCCCTGCGAGCTCAGGAGCTCACGAACTTCCATTTCAACGAGGTCGAGGAGTTCCTCGTCCTCAACCATGTCAGCCTTGTTCAGCGCGACCAGCAGGTAGGGAACACCAACCTGGCGGGCGAGCAGAACGTGCTCGCGGGTCTGTGCCATGGGGCCGTCGGTAGCAGCAACCACGAGGATTGCGCCGTCCATCTGGGCAGCACCGGTGATCATGTTCTTGATGTAGTCAGCGTGACCGGGGGCGTCAACGTGTGCGTAGTGACGCTTCTCGGTCTGGTACTCCACGTGGGAGATGTTGATGGTAATACCGCGCTGACGCTCTTCGGGAGCAGAGTCGATCGACGCGAAGTCGCGCTTCTCGTTGAGATCCGGGTACTTGTCGTACAGCACCTTGGAAATGGCGGCCGTCAGCGTCGTCTTACCGTGGTCAACGTGACCGATGGTGCCGATGTTGACGTGCGGCTTAGTCCGCTCGAACTTTGCCTTTGCCACAGGTTCCTCCTAGAACGATTTCAAATGGCTTGCCCTCTAACCGCGCTTCTCGCGGCAGAAACTCAGGCAAGTCTACTTGGGGGCTTTGGATTGGTGAAATTGCAGATTCAGGAACTAATACTAGTCCCTTGAGCCTGTTCGTACAGGTGGCCGGACCCGGCCGGGACCAAGCCGGCCACCTGTACTGGCTGCGCTTTCCGTTTCCGGCCCGCGCACCCGGGATGTTCGCTTTGAGAATCCGTGAGGACTACTCGCCGCGGCTCTTCTGGATGATCTCGTCGGCAACAGCCTTCGGGACCTCGGCGTAGCTGTTGAACGTCATGGAGTACACAGCACGGCCCTGGGTCTTCGAACGCAGGTCGCCGATGTAGCCGAACATGCCGGACAGCGGAACGTGCGCACGAACAACCTTGACACCCTGTGCATCCTCCATGGACTGCATCTGGCCACGGCGGGAGTTGAGGTCACCGATAACTTCACCCATGTATTCCTCAGGGGTGCGGACTTCAACATCCATCAGCGGTTCGAGCAGGACAGGGTTCGCCTTCCGTGCAGCTTCCTTGAAAGCCATACGGCCAGCGATCTTGAACGCCATTTCCGAGGAGTCAACGTCGTGGTACGCGCCGTCAACCAGGGTGGCCTTGATGCCCACAACCGGGTAACCGGCCAGGACGCCGTCGTTCAGCGCATCCTGGATACCCGCGTCAACAGACGGGATGTACTCGCGGGGAACGCGGCCACCGGTGACCTTGTTCTCGAACTCGTACAGCTCGCCCTCGGCGGTGTCCAGCGGCTCGATCGCAATCTGGATCTTTGCGAACTGGCCCGAACCACCGGTCTGCTTCTTGTGCGTGTAGTCGTGGCGTTCCACGGCCCGCTTGATGGTTTCGCGGTAGGCGACCTGGGGCTTGCCCACGTTTGCCTCGACCTTGAACTCGCGGCGCATGCGGTCCACCAGGATGTCCAGGTGGAGCTCGCCCATGCCGGCGATGATGGTCTGGCCGGTGTCTTCGTTGAGGGACACCTGGAAGGTGGGGTCCTCAGCGGAGAGCTTCTGGATGGCGGTGGACAGCTTCTCCTGGTCACCCTTGGTGTTCGGCTCGATGGCGACAGAGATCACGGGCTCAGGGAAGCTCATGGACTCGAGCACGATCTGGTGGTTTGCATCGCACAGGGTGTCACCCGTGGTGGTGTCCTTCAAACCGATGGCTGCGTAGATGTGGCCGGCGGTAGCGCCCTCAACAGGCATTTCCTTGTTGGCGTGCATCTGGAACAGCTTGCCGATGCGCTCCTTCTTGCCCTTGGTGGAGTTGACCACCTGGGCACCTGCTTCCACGTGACCGGAGTACACGCGGATGAAGGTGAGTTGGCCGAAGAAGGGGTGCGCAGCAATCTTGAAGGCCAGTGCGGAGAACGGCTCTTCGGCGGAAGGCTTGCGGGTCAGTTCCTTCTCTTCGTCGCGAGGGTCGTGGCCGACCATCGGGGGGACGTCGAGCGGGTTCGGCAGGTAATCGACAACTGCATCGAGCATCGGCTGAACGCCACGGTTCTTGAACGCGGAACCGCAGAAGATCGGGTAGAGCTCGGAGTTGATCGTCATCTTGCGGATGCCGGCCTTGAGCTCGTCGATCGTGATCTCTTCACCTTCGAGGTACTTCTCCATGAGTTCCTCGGAGGACTCCGCGACGGTCTCAACCAGGTTCGCGCGGTACTCTTCAGCCTTTTCCTGGAGGTCAGCCGGGATCTCACGGATCTCGTACTTCGCGCCCATGGTCACGTCACCCTTGGCATCGCCGGGCCACACCAGTGCACGCATGTAGAGCAGGTCCACGACGCCGATGAAGTCGTTCTCGGCACCGATGGGCAGCTGCATGACCAGCGGCTTGGCACCGAGGCGGCTGATGATGGTGTCTACGGTGAAGTAGAAGTCAGCACCCAGCTTGTCCATCTTGTTGACGAAGCAGATACGCGGGACGTTGTACTTGTCAGCCTGGCGCCACACGGTCTCGGACTGCGGCTCAACGCCTTCCTTGCCATCGAAGACGGCAACGGCGCCGTCGAGGACGCGCAAAGAGCGCTCTACCTCAACGGTGAAGTCAACGTGGCCGGGGGTGTCGATGATGTTGATCTGGTTGTTCTCCCAGAAGCAGGTCACGGCGGCAGACGTGATGGTGATGCCGCGTTCCTTTTCCTGTTCCATCCAGTCAGTGGTCGAAGCGCCGTCGTGCGTTTCGCCGATCTTGTGGTTCACACCCGTGTAGAACAGGATGCGCTCGGTTGTGGTGGTCTTGCCGGCATCAATGTGGGCCATGATGCCGATGTTGCGGACCTTACTAAGGTCGGTAAGCACGTCCTGTGCCACGGGGTCTCCTTTTGGGATGGACTACGCGTTCGCCGCCGGCTCTTTTGAGCCGGCGGCGTCCGGGGAGTATTACCAGCGGTAGTGTGCGAAGGCCTTGTTGGACTCGGCCATCTTGTGGGTGTCTTCGCGACGCTTCACAGCGGCACCGAGACCGTTGGAGGCATCCAGGATTTCGTTCTGAAGGCGCTCGGTCATGGTCTTCTCACGGCGGGCCTTGGAGTAGCCCACCAGCCACCGCAGGGCGAGTGCGGTGGAGCGGCCCGGCTTAACCTCAACCGGAACCTGGTACGTTGCGCCACCGACACGGCGGGAGCGGACCTCGAGGGAAGGCTTGACGTTGTCCATGGCCTTCTTCAGGGCTGCAACGGGGTCGCCGCCGGACTTGGCGCGTGCGCCTTCGAGGGCACCGTAGACGATGCGCTCTGCCGTGGACTTCTTGCCGTCAACAAGCACCTTGTTGATGAGCTGGGTTACCAGCGGGGAGCCGTAAACCGGATCCGAAACGAGCGGCCGCTTGGGGGCCGGACCCTTGCGAGGCATATTACTTCTTCTCCATCTTTGCGCCGTAGCGGCTGCGGGCCTGCTTACGGTTCTTCACGCCCTGGGTATCGAGGGCGCCACGGACGATCTTGTAGCGGACACCCGGGAGGTCCTTAACACGACCACCGCGAACGAGCACAATGGAGTGCTCCTGCAGGTTGTGGCCAACACCGGGGATGTAGGCGGTTACTTCCACGCCGCCGTTGAGGCGCACACGTGCCACCTTACGCAGAGCCGAGTTCGGCTTCTTGGGGGTGGTGGTGTAGACGCGGGTGCAAACACCGCGGCGCATCGGGCTGCCCTTAAGCGCGGGAGCCTTGGTCTTTGAGACCTTAGGCGTGCGGCCCTTGCGGACCAGCTGGTTAATCGTAGGCACTCTCGTGTTCTCCGTTTTATCCGGAACAGCCGCTTCCGGCCGCTCTCTTGTTGCGTTGCCCCGCCGCCCGGGCCCTTGGAGGAATCTCCGAAGGCGGCGAAGGCGAAGCCTTAATAGTCGGATCCCATGCCCATGACCCGACTCGCGTCAAAATGTCCCTAGGCATGCGAAAATGTGGCATACGTTGCACAAGAACCCTGCAAACCGGAAACGTCGCTCTGGCTCAGCCTTTCAGCTGGGGCCGGCGCACTCATCCACTGCCACAATAACAATTGGTAACAAGTCTAGCATGGACGGCCTCCATGCCTTAATCGGTCCGTTAAACGGGGATGGTCCCGCACCGTGCGGTGCGGGACCATCCCTTCACGGGCAGCGACTACCGGAAGTCGTTGCCCAGGTCGTAGTCATCCAGCGGGATGGCGTGGAACTCAGGAGCTCCGTCGCCGCCCAGGGAGTCGTACGAGAAGTCACTGAACGCGCTGGGGCCTGTGAACAGGTTGGCCTTCGCTTCTTCAGTGGGCTCGACGGTGACCTCGGTGTAGCGCGGGAGGCCCGTGCCGGCCGGGATCAGCTTACCGATGATGACGTTTTCCTTGAGGCCAAGCAGCGGATCGCTCTTGCCTTCCATGGCCGCCTGCGTCAGGACGCGGGTGGTCTCCTGGAAGGAAGCCGCAGACAACCAGGACTCGGTGGCCAGCGACGCCTTGGTGATACCCATGAGCTCGGGACGTCCGGATGCCGGAGTCTTGCCCTCGGATACAACGCGGCGGTTGGCGTCCTCGAAGCGGCTGCGCTCGGCGAGTTCGCCGGGGAGCAGGTCCGACTCGCCGGACTCGATGACCGTGACGCGGCGCAGCATCTGGCGGACGATAACCTCGACGTGCTTGTCGTGGATACCGATGCCCTGGCTGCGGTACACGCCCTGGACCTCGTCCACCAGGAACTTCTGAGCGGCACGGGGACCCATGATGCGCAGGACCTGCTTGGGATCCACAGGACCGTTGATCAGCTTCTGGCCGACGGTGACGTGGTCGCCGTCTTCGATCAGCAGGCGTGAACGGCGCAGGACCGGGTACGCGATCTCTTCGGTTCCGTCATCCGGGGTGATGACCAGACGCATCTGGCGCTCGGACTCTTCGATGGTGATGCGGCCGGCTGCCTCGGCAATCGGCGCAACACCCTTCGGAGTACGGGCTTCGAAGAGCTCCTGGATACGGGGCAGACCCTGGGTGATGTCGTCGCCACCGCTGGCGGAGACTGCACCACCGGTGTGGAACGTACGCATGGTCAGCTGGGTACCGGGCTCACCGATGGACTGTGCGGCGATGATGCCCACGGCCTCGCCGATGTCCACGGTCTTGCCGGTGGCCAGCGAACGGCCGTAGCACAGGGCGCAGGTGCCGACGCTGGACTCACAGGTGAGCACGGAGCGGACCTTGACCTCGGTGATGCCTGCCTTGAACAGCTCGTCGATGACGACGTCGCCGCAGTCGGTGCCGGCCGCGGCGAGGACCTTGCCCTCGGAGTCCACGACGTCGACAGCCAGCGTACGTGCGTAGGCGCTGTTCTCCACGTTCTCGTCCAGCACCAGCTCGCCGTTGGAATCGGCGACGGCGATGGGCGTGACCAGGCCGCGCTCGGTGCCGCAGTCCTCTTCGCGGACGATGACGTCCTGGGACACGTCCACCAGACGACGGGTCAGGTAACCCGAGTTGGCGGTACGCAGAGCGGTATCGGCGAGGCCCTTTCGGGCACCGTGCGTGGCGATGAAGTATTCCAGCACCGACAGGCCCTCACGGTAGGAGGACTTGATGGGGCGCGGGATGATCTCACCCTTCGGGTTGGCCACCAGGCCACGGATACCCGCGATCTGGCGGACCTGCATCCAGTTACCACGTGCACCGGAGGACACCATGCGGTTGATGGTGTTCATCGGGGACAGGCTCTCACGCATCACCGAAGCGATCTCGTTGGTTGCCTTGTTCCAGATCTCGATCAGTTCCTGGCGGCGCTCGTCGTCGTCGATCAGGCCCTTGTCGTACTGGCCCTGGATCTTGGCGGCCCGCTCCTCGTACCCGGCAAGGATTTCCGGCTTGGCAGCCGGGACCTCGATGTCGGAGATGGCGACGGTGACGCCCGAACGGGTGGCCCAGTAGAATCCGGCATCCTTCAGGTTGTCCAGCGTGGCAGCCGTGACGACCTTCGGGTAGCGCTCGGCGAGGTCGTTGACGATGCGGGACAGCTCGCCCTTGTCGGCAACAGCCTCAACCCACGGGTAGTCCTCAGGCAGGGTCTCGTTGAAGAGCACCTGGCCCAGGGAGGTCTGGACAAGCGCGGGCTGGCCCGGCTCCCAGCCCTCGGGGGCTTCCCAGCCGGAGTACGGCACGAAGCCTTCGAGGCGGATCTTGACCTGCGAGTTCAGGTGCAGCTCGCGGGCGTCGAACGCCATGATGGCCTCGGAGACCGAACCGAAGATGCGGCCTTCGCCGGCCGAACCCTTCCGCTTGGTGGTCAGGTGGTAGAGGCCGATGATCATATCCTGCGAAGGCAGGGTGACCGGACGTCCGTCCGAGGGCTTCAGGATGTTGTTCGAGGACAGCATCAGGATGCGGGCCTCAGCCTGGGCTTCGGGGCTCAGCGGCAGGTGGACTGCCATCTGGTCGCCGTCGAAGTCGGCGTTGAACGCGCCACAAACCAGCGGGTGCAGCTGGATGGCCTTGCCTTCAACAAGCTGCGGCTCGAACGCCTGGATACCCAGGCGGTGCAGGGTAGGTGCACGGTTGAGCAGCACCGGGTGTTCGGTGATGATCTCTTCGAGCACGTCCCAGACCTGCGGACGGTAACGCTCCACCATGCGCTTGGCCGACTTGATGTTCTGGGCGTGGTTGAGGTCAACCAGGCGCTTCATCACGAACGGCTTGAAAAGCTCCAGCGCCATCTGCTTGGGCAGGCCGCACTGGTGCAGCTTCAGCTGCGGGCCGACGACGATGACCGAACGGCCGGAGTAGTCGACGCGCTTGCCGAGGAGGTTCTGGCGGAAACGGCCCTGCTTGCCCTTGAGCATGTCGCTCAGGGACTTCAGCGGACGGTTGCCCGGACCCGTGACCGGACGGCCGCGGCGGCCGTTGTCGAAGAGGCTGTCAACAGCTTCCTGAAGCATGCGCTTCTCGTTGTTGACGATGATCTCCGGGGCGCCCAGGTCAAGCAGGCGCTTGAGGCGGTTGTTGCGGTTGATCACGCGGCGGTACAGGTCGTTGAGGTCGGAGGTCGCGAAGCGGCCACCGTCCAGCTGGACCATGGGGCGCAGTTCCGGCGGGATCACCGGGACGGCGTCGAGGACCATGCCAAGCGGACTGTTGTTGGTGGTCAGGAACGCGTTGACCACCTTGAGGCGCTTGAGGGCGCGGGTCTTGCGCTGGCCCTTGCCGTTGGCGATGACATCGCGGAGCAGGTCGGACTCGGCCTGCATGTCGAAGCTCTCAAGGCGCTTCTTGATGGCTTCGGCACCCATGGAGCCTTCGAAGTACATGCCGTAGCGGTCGCGCAGTTCGCGGTACAGGCCCTCGTCACCTTCGAGGTCGGCGACCTTCAGGTTCTTGAAGCGGTCCCAGACCTGCTCGAGGCGCTCGATGTCGGCGTCGGCGCGCTTACGCACGTTCGCCATCTGGCGGTCGGCGGAGTCGCGTGCCTTCTTCTTGTCGGCAGCCTTGGCGCCTTCGGCCTCCAGGCGGGCGATTTCGCCTTCGAGGTCGCGGGCAATCGCCGCGATATCGGAATCGCGGTTGTCGATCAGCTGCTTCTTCTCGATGTCGTGCTCAACCTGCAGGTTGGGCAGTTCCTCGTGGCGGGCAGCCTCGTCAACGCTGGTGATCATGTATGCAGCGAAGTAGATGACCTTTTCGAGGTCCTTCGGTGCCAGGTCAAGGAGGTAGCCCAGGCGGGACGGAACACCCTTGAAGTACCAGATGTGCGTGACCGGTGCGGCCAGCTCGATGTGGCCCATGCGCTCGCGGCGGACCTTGGCGCGGGTGACTTCGACGCCACAGCGCTCACAGATGATGCCCTTGAAGCGCACGCGCTTGTACTTGCCGCAGTAGCATTCCCAGTCGCGGGACGGGCCGAAGATCTTCTCGCAGAAGAGGCCGTCCTTCTCGGGCTTGAGCGTGCGGTAATTGATGGTTTCCGGCTTCTTAACCTCGCCGTAAGACCAGCCACGGATGTCTTCCGCGGTGGCGAGGCCGATCTGCATGAGGCCGAAGGAGGATTCGCTGGACATATGGTCCCTGTTCTCTCTTGTTCTCTAAATTCTGAAGTCTTGGGTGCGGGAGAAGGAAGGAGGACGACGGCGGACGGGGCCCGCCGTCGTCGGACTCCTTAGACCTCTTCTACGGAGCTGGGCTCTGCACGAGACAGATCGATGCCCAGTTCCTCCGCAGCCGTGAAGACTGCGTCATCAGAGTCACGCATTTCAATTGTGGTTCCGTCCGTGGAGAGGACTTCCACGTTCAGGCACAGCGACTGCATTTCCTTGATCAACACCTTGAAGGACTCGGGAACACCCGGCTCCGGGATGTTCTCGCCCTTGACGATCGCTTCGTAGACCTTCACGCGGCCGTGAATGTCATCGGACTTGATCGTGAGGAGTTCCTGGAGCGTGTAGGCGGCGCCGTAGGCTTCAAGCGCCCACACTTCCATCTCACCGAAGCGCTGGCCACCGAACTGTGCCTTACCACCCAGCGGCTGCTGCGTGATCATGGAGTACGGGCCGGTGGAGCGGGCGTGGATCTTGTCGTCCACCAGGTGGTGGAGCTTCAGGATGTACATGTAGCCGACCGAGATCGGATCCGGGAACGGCTCGCCGGAGCGGCCGTCGAACAGGCGGGTCTTGCCGGACGAATTGATCAGGCGCTCACCGTCGCGGGTCACGTTGGTGGAGTCCAGCAGGCCCGTGATTTCCTCTTCACGGGCGCCGTCGAACACCGGCGTGGCAACGGTGGTGGGGCCACTCTCGCGCGGCAGGTTGGGCAGCTGCTTGACCCACTCGGGCTCGCCTTCGATCTTCCAGCCGGTCTTGGCGACCCAGCCAAGGTGCGTCTCGAGCACCTGGCCGACGTTCATACGGCCCGGAACACCCAGCGGGTTCAGGACGATATCAACGGGCGTACCGTCGGCAAGGAAGGGCATGTCCTCGACCGGGAGGATCTTGGAGATGACGCCCTTGTTGCCGTGGCGGCCGGCGAGCTTGTCGCCGTCGGTGATCTTGCGCTTGGCAGCCACGTAGACGCGGACCAGCTGGTTGACGCCCGGGGGCAGCTCGTCGTCATTGTCGCGGTCGAAGACGCGGACGCCGATGACGGTGCCGGACTCGCCGTGGGGCACCTTCAGGGAGGTGTCGCGCACTTCGCGGGACTTCTCACCGAAGATGGCGCGCAGCAGGCGCTCCTCCGGGGTCAGCTCGGTTTCACCCTTCGGGGTGACCTTTCCGACCAGGATGTCGCCGGCTTCCACCTCGGCACCGATGTGGATGATGCCGCGCTCGTCCAGGCCTGCCAGGACTTCCTCGGACACGTTGGGGATGTCACGGGTGATTTCCTCGGCACCAAGCTTGGTGTCGCGGGCATCGATCTCGTGCTCCTCGATGTGGATGGAGGAAAGGACGTCCTCGGCAACGATGCGCTGCGAGAGGATGATGGCGTCCTCGAAGTTGTGGCCTTCCCAGGACATGAATGCCACGAGCAGGTTCTTGCCGAGGGCAAGCTCACCCTGGTCCGTTGCCGGGCCGTCGGCGATGATGCCGCCGACCTCGAGGCGCTGGCCTTCGTTCACCAGGACACGGTGGTTGTAGCAGTTGCCCTGGTTGGAGCGGGCGAACTTGTTGATGCGGTAGTTGGTTTCCGTGCCGTCGTCGTTAAGCATGATGACGAGCTCGGCGGAGACCTCGGTGACCACACCGGCCTTCTTGGCGATGACCACGTCACCGGCGTCCACGGCAGCCGCGCGCTCCATGCCGGTGCCCACGAACGGGGCCTCGGAACGGACCAGCGGCACGGCCTGGCGCTGCATGTTGGCACCCATGAGTGCGCGGTTGGCGTCGTCGTGCTCGAGGAACGGGATCAGGGCCGTAGCCACGGACACCATCTGGCGCGGGGAAACGTCCATGAACTCGACGTCTTCAGCCGGGACCAGGACGGGCTCGCCTCCACCACCACGGGCACGGACCAGGACGGTCTCTTCGGCGAAGCGCTTGTTCTCGTCCAGCGGCGCGTTGGCCTGGGCGATCAGCACCTCGGCCTCGTCGTCGGCCGTCAGGTACTGGACGTCGTCGGACACGACGCCGTCCTTGACCTTGCGGTACGGGGTCTCGATGAAGCCGAACGGGTTGATGCGTCCGTAGGATGCCAGCGAACCGATCAGACCAATATTCGGGCCTTCAGGGGTTTCGATGGGGCACATACGTCCGTAGTGGGACGGGTGCACGTCACGGACTTCCATGCCGGCACGGTCACGGGACAAACCACCGGGGCCAAGGGCCGACAGGCGGCGCTTGTGGGTCAGGCCCGAGAGCGGGTTGTTCTGGTCCATGAACTGCGACAGCTGGGAGGTTCCGAAGAACTCCTTGATGGCTGCAACCACGGGGCGGATGTTGATCAGGGTCTGCGGCGTGATGGCCTCGACGTCCTGGGTGGTCATACGCTCGCGGACAACGCGCTCCATACGGGACAGGCCGGTGCGGACCTGGTTCTCGATGAGCTCGCCGACGGCGCGGATGCGGCGGTTGCCGAAGTGGTCGATGTCGTCGATCTCGACGCGCAGGTCAACTTCCTGGCCGTCGCGGACGCCCTTGATGGTCTTCTCGCCGGCGTGCAGCGCGACGAGGAACTTGATCATGGCGACGATGTCTTCAACGTGCAGGACCGAGGCTTCCTTGTCGCCAAGGGAACGGTCGATGCCCAGCTTGCGGTTGATCTTGTAGCGGCCGACCTTGGCCAGATCGTAGCGCTTGGAGTTGAAGTACAGGTTGTCCAGCAGGGACTGGGCAGCCTCGACAGTGGGCGGCTCGCCCGGACGCAGCTTGCGGTAGATGTCCAGCAGCGCGTCTTCGCGGGTCTCGGTGGCGTCCTTCTCCAGGGTGGCGCGCATGGAGTCGTACTGGCCGAACTCTTCGAGGATCTGGCCTTCGGTCCAGCCGAGGGCCTTCAGCAGGACCGTGACGGACTGCTTGCGCTTGCGGTCGAGGCGGACGCCGACCTGGTCGCGCTTGTCGATTTCGAGCTCGAACCATGCACCGCGGGACGGGATGATCTTGGCAGTGAAGATGTCCTTGTCGCTGGTCTTGTCAGCGGCGCGCTCGAAGTAGGCGCCCGGGGAACGGACCAGCTGGGAGACGACGACACGCTCGGTGCCGTTGACCACGAAGGTGCCCTTCTCGGTCATCAGCGGGAAGTCGCCCATGAACACGGTCTGCTGCTTGATTTCGCCCGTGTTGTTGTTCATGAACTCGGCCTTGACGTACAGCGGAGCCGAGTACGTTGCGTCCCGGTCCTTGCACTCGGCCATGGTGTACTTGGGGTCGGCGAACTCCGGATCGGAGAAGCTCAGGGACATGGTGCCCTGGAAGTCCTCGATCGGGGAGATTTCTTCGAAGATGTCCGAGAGGCCGGACGTGGTGGCGACGCTGAGATCGTTTTCTTCGACAGCCTTTGCTACGCGTGCCTGCCAGCGTTCGTTGCCGACCAGCCAGTCAAAGCTGTCCGTCTGCAGGGCAAGCAGATTCGGAACGTCAAGAGGTTCGTGAATCTTTGCGAATGAAAGCCGGCGAGTGGCACCATCAGTGCTGTCGGCGGTGTTAGCGGTTTCGTTATTAGAGGTGCTCGAGGCGACCAAGAGGGATCCTTCCACAGACCTTCAGGCGTTTTCAGATCTCCCCCGCTGTGCACCCTGCAGACAGAGTCCGCAGCGCTACCATCCGGTTCCGCTATATGACCCGGGGCCTGCACCGACTATGCTGTGACGTTGTTACGGCACGTTGATTGTCAGCTGCCAGGCAAAGCCCACCGCTATATGAAGGCTGAAGGTAAACAGGGAAGACGCAAATATCTACGATACGGCAAAATATCCTACGTGTCTACCCCACATCCGGCCGGAATGCAAGCACTTGTTTTTAGGGGTGCCGGATACCTCCCCTGGACCATTCAGAGCCGGAGGGTGACCCCTTCCGCCGTGCAGGTTCCGGAGTTCGCGAACACCGCGTCACGCACGGCGTCCTTGGATTCCTGGGCCGGCGCGCTGCCCGATTCGGCGGCCGACGGATGGTCGATAGCCAGAAGGCTGAGGGAAGCGAACAGGCCCCGAAGGTCCCCCGCCACTGTGTCCGTGGCATCCTCCGCCTGCAGGTAGATTTCCTCATAGCCGCCGGGGTCGTCGGCCGGGACGGCTCCATACTGGCAAACAGGGAGTTGAAACGCTCGCACGCCTCCCTCGCACCTCCGGCTGCAGCGCCGGAAGCCGATGGCGCCGGTTCGATCCCGCCGGCAGACTGCGCGGGGGATTCCGACGGCGACGCACCGGAAGGTGCCCGGGGATGAGACGGAGCAGCCGGTCAACGCCGCCAGGCCGGCAGCGCCCACAAGGACCAGGGTCTTCTTCTCGTGACTTCTCCGTCCGCCCCCGCGTCCGGGGCGGTGCTCACCGGCAAAAACCTGTCCGGCGCCCACCCTACGCAGGCCGCCGCCGTCGTGCATCCCGAACCGATGGGGGCTCCTCCCCCGCCGCAAAACGCAAAGACCGGAATGCACATAGCGGCCCCGGCGTTGAATAGTTAGGTGACCAGGGTCACGATAGCCTTGGTGGCTTACATCGAATCAGAGTGGAAGAGACAACCATGGCCAACTCTCATGACAGCAATGACGTTGTTATCCTCGGGGCAGCGCGTACTCCCACCGGCCGCATCAACGGCCAGCTGGCGAGCTTCTCCGCGGTGGACCTCGGCGCGCACGCGATCCGGGCCGCGCTGGATGCCAGCGGGGTGGATGTGGGCGATGTCGAAGTGGTGATCATGGGCCAGGTCCTGCAGGCGGGTGCCGGCCAGAATCCCGCCCGGCAGAGCTCCATCGGTGCCGGCATCGGCTGGAACGTTCCGGCAGTGACGGTCAATAAGGTATGCCTCTCAGGGCTGACGGCAGTCATTGACGCCGCCCGGATGATCCGGGCCGGCGAGGCCGCCGTGGTGGTGGCCGGCGGCCAGGAGTCGATGACCCGGGC
>NZ_JBNHFD010000013.1:0-62630 GCF_059089865.1 Arthrobacter sp. Y3221157 | reverse complement strand
GGGCAAGGGTGGCCGGGCCGGCGCCGGGTGCAGTAGCGGCCATCGCGTACTCCGGTGCACGGACGGCTTCGGGCTCCGATGCGGACGGCGCGGCAGATTCGCGCCCCTGCTGGATGGGCGGTACCTGGTCGGCACTTGCGTGGGCAGGAGCTGTGGCAAGACCCCAGTCCGGTTCGGTGGCTGCACCCGCCGAGGAAACCGGAATGGACGGGGGAACCTGGGCTGTGGCCGGCTCGTAGCGGGGAGCAGCCGCCTGCCCTGATGGGGTTTCCCCAGCGGAGGCGGGGAAGCGTCCTAGGTTGCTTTCGTTTCCGACCACCCACACACCCGGGGCCTGCTCCACTGCCCGGGCCCAGGGATCCTGGACGGGTGTATCCGCTGCCGGCCTGTGTGCGGATGCCGGTGCTGCGGCGGCAGGGGACGTGCCTGGGGCCAGCTGGACGGGGGATCCGGGGGGACGGGTTCCTTCGGTGCTGGTTCCTTCGGTGCTGGTTCCTCCGGCAGCGCCCGGTCCCCTGGTGGAGCTGGCTGCCGGCACAGATGCAGCTGTGCGGCTGCCCGTGTATGCAGCCGAAGGCTCCCAATCCGCCGGAGGTTCTTCATCCAGCGGGGGAGCGTCTTCATCCCGGGGCGGGCCCCAGTCGTCATCTGAGTACGAGTAGTCGCCCTCCAGCGGAGGGTAGGAATTATGGCCGGATCCAGCGCGGGCAGCAGCCTGCTGGGACGGCGCCGCTGCGGGACGCCCGCTTGCCTCAGGGGCCGCGCTGCCCGGCCCGGATGTCGGTTTGACGGGGCCGGGTGCAGGGCTGCCGGCTCCGGTCACTGGCAAGGAAGACGTGGGAGCCGGTTGCCGTGGGGACACGGGTACGGGCGTTCCCTCTTCAGCGACCGCCGGAGCGGAAGCCGCCGCCTGCGCGGCAGGCTTTGCCACTGCCGCTGCCGGTGCCGGTGCTGGGGCAGGCGCGGGGGCCAGCCCCCACGCTACGTCAGCTGAAGTGGGGGCGGCCGCCTGACGGGGTGGTGCTTTTGGGTTTGGTTCAGAGCTCGCCTGGTTGGCGCCACCGGCAACTGCATTGATCTGGCAGTCGATCCCCACCGTCTTGTGGATGGCCTGGCGGAGGTTCTCTGAATGGTCGGCCCGCCCGAAAGCGCCGGCGAGACCTGAGGTGGTAAAAGACAGGGTCAGGACGGCACCGTCAAAAGCGCTGACCTGCGCATTGGGCTCCACCAGTGCCCAGGTGCTGCGCTTGATCCTGGACAACGTCTGGAGAACATCCGGCCAGGCGCGGCGGAGAACCTCCACGTCGCCCATGGCAGGGGGATTGGCCGGGGCAGTTTTTTGAGGAGCAGCGTCGCGCGGAGCCGCTGTGGCAGTTGCCGGAACACGGTCCGCTGCAGGGCTTTCCAGTGCCGGGCTTTCCGGTGCCGGACGCTCCGGGCCGGGCCGGGCCGGAGCCGGGCGTTCGCGCGCAGCGCGTTCGGACACTGGGCCCCGGGATACCGGGCGTTCCGACACCTGGTCTCGAGGCAACTGCTGGCCCGGTCCTTCAACCGGCCAGTCGTTGGTGCTCACGCGGGGAGCGGTCAGGGGAGCCCTGGGACCTGCTTCCGGAGATCCCTGGCCACCGGATGCTGGAACGGCGGGACGCGGTTCGATGGGAGTGGATTCCGGTCCGGCCGGCTGGACGGTAGCGACCGGCTGAGGCTCCTCCCGCCGTGGCGGTGGTGCGACGCTCGGGGCAGGGGCAGGGGCAGGGGCAGGGGCAGGGGCAGGGGCGGGTGCAGGTGCAGGTGCGGCGGCAGCAACGGGTGCGGCGGTAACCGATGCGGCTCCGAGGGCGCCGATTGCGCCTGCGCCGGCGGGAGCGTCGACGTCGTTCCCGGCATAGCTGAAGCGGCGTTCAACCCGGTCAATCCGGGCCGCCAGGCCGCGTTCGTTCTGGTCGGATGTGGGCAGCAGGATCCGCGCGCAGAGCAGCTCAAGGTGCAGTCGCGGGGACGTGGCCCCGGTCATCTCCGTGAGTGCCGTGTTGGTGACGTCCGCGGCCCGCGACAGCTCTGCCGAACCAAGGTTGTGCGCCTGGTTCTGCAGCCTGGCAATCTGGTCCGCGGGCATCCCGCGCAGGATGGTATGTGCGCTCTCCGGCATGGCCTTGACGATGATCAGGTCGCGGAAGCGCTCCAGCAGGTCCTCAACGAAACGGCGGGGATCGTGGCCGGTCTGGATGACGCGGTCCACTGCCCGGAAAACGGTTGCGGCATCGGAGGCGGCCACGGCCTCCACAACGTCATCCAGGAGCGAGGCGTGGGTGTAGCCAAGCAACGCCACCGCGAGTTCGTAATCGAGCCCGTTGGGACCGGCCCCCGCCATCAACTGGTCCAGGACGGACAGCGAGTCACGGACCGACCCGCCTCCGGCACGAATCACCAGCGACAGGACCCCGGGGGCCACGGGGACATTCTCCTGGCTGCACAGCAGTTCCAGGTACGCCATCAGGGGTTCGGGCGGTACCAGTCGGAAGGGATAGTGGTGCGTGCGTGAGCGGATGGTGCCGATGACCTTGTCCGGCTCGGTGGTGGCAAAGATGAACTTGATGTGTTCCGGCGGTTCTTCAACGATTTTCAGCAGCGCGTTGAAGCCTGCCGACGTGACCATATGGGCCTCGTCAATGATGAAGATCTTGTAGCGGTCCCGGACAGGGGCAAAGGTAGCCCGCTCGCGGAGGTCACGGGCATCGTCAACACCGCCGTGGCTGGCGGCGTCGATCTCAATGACATCCAGCGAGCCGGAGCCGCCGCGGGCCAGTTCAACACAGCTGGGGCATTGACCGCAAGGGGTGTCTGTGGGGCCTTGGGCGCAATTAAGGCAGCGGGCCAGGATGCGGGCGGAGGTGGTCTTGCCGCAGCCCCTGGGGCCGGAAAAAAGGTAGGCGTGGTTGACGCGGTTTTTCCGCAAAGCCGTCATGAGCGGCTCGGTGACATGCTCCTGACCGATGACGTCGGCGAACGAGTCGGGACGGTATCTGCGGTAGAGGGCGGTAGTAACTGTCACAGAGAAAACCCTACCAATCCGGGCCGACATCCTGCCGCCCTGTGGGGGAATAGTAAAGACCCCCCATGCACCCGCCAGAGCCCGCCTACCCTTGCTACCTTCCGGTCCTGGGGGAGTTCAACAGGATGACGCCACATGAGGGGCCGTCAGATACTTTACCCGATCATCCGGCACGGTTCGAATCGGGCCCGGGCCGCCAGCCTTCCACGCGCCAGCTCATGAATGCGGGTTCTTCATAGGGATGGGCAGCGCGCAATGCGGCCACGACCTGTGGCAGCAGCCGTTCCTCGACCACGCACTCGATCCGGTCCTCCGCCACCTCCTCCGGCATCCCCCTTTCGCCAAGGAACGGGCGCGCGCCTGCTTCCGGGGTGAAGCGGCCGGTTCCGGGAGTTGTGAAGGAGCAGTGGGAGTAGTTTCCTATCCTTCCTGCGCCGGCGTCGCCGATGGCCGCCAGGACCAGTTCCGTGTGGGTTCTGGGCGAGTAGATCACCAGGGCATGCAGCTCGGTCATGGTTCCACTGTGCCCCAAGTTCCGCTGATTGCCCTGATTTCATTGCTTATCCCTCCGCCACCCGTGATCATGGGTATGTACACCGATTGGGGCAATCTCCAGATTGTGAGCTGTGTGGCCTGGCTGAACGGGGCCGGACCCGGCAGCTCAACGGAGTACCAGAGGAATGGGCGCGTTGGGGGCGTCCATTTCCGGTTAAGGCGGAATCCCTGGAATTCGCAGAACGGCCCCCCGGTTGGCTGGCGTCGGAGGCGTTCCGGACACCAATTTGGGTGATGCGCGAAACGTCAGGTAGTCTAGTACCTGCTTTTGATTCAGAAGCAGTTGGAGAATTCGCCTAGCGGCCTATGGCGCACGCCTGGAACGCGTGTTGGGTTAACGCCCTCGGGGGTTCAAATCCCCCATTCTCCGCCGGTCGAGAACCCGGTCCCGCCTCCGCGGGACCGGGTTCTTGCGTTTATCCGCTCTATTGCCGGGCCTGGCCGAGCTGTCACAGATCGGCTTCCGGACACCCCAGCCGCCTCAGCCGGGCCCGGGCGGCCATTTCGCTTGGACCCTTGGGCCCCAGGGCCAGGCGGACGACGCCGAGGACGGCCTTGGTAGCCAGCCTCACCGGAAGGGGGAACGGGCCCAGCCGGGGTACTTCCAGTGCGAGCATCTCCCGGTACCTTGGCTCCAGGCTGTACACCGCACCGGCGAACAGGATGCGGTAGCCGGGGCGCAGCATCGGATGCAGCGGCGCGTTGCGGATGAAGTCCACGGTTTCAGCCACCCGAGCGTCCACACGCAGTTCGTTGCTCTCGTACCAGCGGTCCAGTTGATGCCGCATCTCCGCTTCCGTCAGCGGCGGATTGTCCACGCCCATCAACCTGCCGGCCTGCGCCCACTCCCTGACGTATGCGTCAGGTCCGCCGGGGATGCTGCCGCCCCAGATTTTGTGGGCCGTCAGGAAGGCATCAGTGAAGGCGATATGGATCCATGCGGCCAGTTCCGGATCGTTGGCACTGTAGCTGCGCAGTGTCCCCAGGTTGTCGCTGTAGCTGCCCTGCACCGGTTCATGCAGGCGGCGGACCTTGCGCGAAGCCTCATCGGCAGCGGCCTTGGAGCCATACGTCACGGTGAAGATCCAGCGGATGGTGTGGGCCAGCCGGCCCAGCGGATCCTCCCGGAAATTCGAGTGTTCGTGGACCCCCGCCAAGGCGCCCGGGTGCAGGGACTGCATTAGCAGAGTGCGTATTCCGGCCACGATGGGGGACATGGAACCGTGCACCGCCCACACCGCAGAACCCGGGAGATGGTAGCCGGGGTCGTCTCCCTCTGACAGCCGCAGTGCCCAGTCCGGCGGGGCGTCCGACTTTCCCGTGAACGTCTTCTTGAGTTCGTCCTGCCATTTCCGGAGGAAATTGCGCATATCCCATTGTTGCCCACTGCAGGCCATCGCGACCGTCCTGGGTAAGACTCCGAAGATATTGGCAAAAACCCCCTATTTTGTGATTCGGGGTTCACAGGGCACCGGCCGTATGGTCACATGGGTCTACCGTCAAGACAGCGTGCGGGTGGGACATCTCCGGGAGCGATCCATGGGCAAGAATCGGGGATCCGGTGCGGGCAAAAAACCCCCGGGTACGCGCCGTCCCACAGTCCGCGTCCTGACGGCTGCCGGCGCCTTGGCCGTTTCCTTCTCCGTCCTGAATCTGTCCGACGGCCATGAGGCGCAGCTGTTGTCCTCAATTTCCGAGACCCCTGCGGACCGCCTTCCGGATCCGGTCGAGAAGCGGGCCACTCCCGGTCCTGAAAGGCAGGCCGCCGAGCCCGCGGGGGTGGTGCTCCGGGGAGCGGAAGGCCTGGACCTTGACTCCCTGCCGCATTCCATACCCGGGAACCCACCGGCCGTGGTGCCTTTTCCGCTGCCGGTGGTCGGCGGTTCAGCTCCGGAAGGACCGGTGCCGGTGGCAGTTGGCTATAAAGGGGTTGGAAGGCCTGCTGCCGGATACCTTATGGCACCCTTGGAGTTCTTGAATCCCAGCTCACCCTTCGGGTTCCGGATCAGTCCATTGACCGGGACGGCCGGTGACTTCCATCTGGGACAGGATTATGCTGCCCCCTGCGGGACAAGGGTTTATGCTGCAGATTCCGGCGTCGTCCGGGCAGCGGGCTGGCACCCCTGGGGCGGTGGCAACCGGGTGGAAATTGACCACGGCAACGGCCTGGTGACGACGTATAACCACCTCGAATCGGTGACCGTCCGCAGGGGCGATACGGTGCAGGTGGGCCAGGTTGTGGGGCGGGTGGGCAGCACAGGATGGTCAACCGGCTGCCATCTACACTTTGAAACCATATTGAATGGCTGGCACATAAGCCCCTTGAGATGGCAGTTCGTGGGCCTTGCGGCGCTCGCTGGTGGTGGGCTGGAGGAGTCGTTGTCATATACCCCGGGCTCTGGTTCACCGGCTGAATGGCTCAACTGGACTCTCCCTGGAATCAAGGACAACGAACCGAAATTGCACACAGCAGAGGCAAGTTCGCCCACGACGCAATCCGTCGCGGCGAACCCTTCGCCCACCGGCTCGTCGCCGTCGCCCAGCGCTTCATCGCCGTCGGCCACCCAGCCCTCACCGTCTGCCACCGAGCCGTCAGCGTCCCCAAGCGGGCCGACGACGTCCCCCACTGAGCCGTCAGCGTCCCCAAGCGGGCCGACGACGTCCCCCACTGAGCCGTCAGCTTCGCCGGCCGAGCCGTCACCCTCGCCGACCGATCCGTCGGCTTCGCCGATTGAGCCCGCGCCGTCACCTACCGAGCCTTCGCCAGTCCCCGTTGAGCCAACCCCGCCACCGGCTGAGCCTGCGCCGACACCTGTGGAGCCCGCGCCGGCTGAGCCTGCGCCTGCTCCGGTTGAGCCGGCGCCTATTGAGCCTGCGCCATTGCCGGTTGAGCCGGTGCCGACTGAACCTGTGCCGGTTCCGGTTGAGCCGGCGCCAGCCCCCATTGCGCCGACGCCAACCGAACCTGTGCCGGTTCCGGTTGAGCCGGCGCCAGCCCCCATTGCGCCGACGCCAACCGAACCGGCGCCAGCCCCCATCGAGCCGACGCTAACCGAACCGGTGCCGGTGCCGGTGCAAACAGCGACGCCGGAGCAAACCGCGACATCAACCCCGTAGGGCCGGGCAGGCCTCCAGGAGAATTCGAGGCGCCACCCGTACACAGTTTGACCGGCTACGAATCCCCGACGTGAACAACTTCGTGAGGACCAAACGCCCGGCGTCCCTGTACCCCATTCCGCTGACCCTGAATGACGGCACCGAGACGGAGTTCGAAAGGTTTAAGGGGAAGGTGGTGTTGGTGGTCAACGTAGCCTCCAACTGCGGCTTTACTCCCCAATACGCCGGCCTGGAAGCCCTCTACGGGAAGTTCCGGGACCGCGGCTTCGAAATCCTCGGCGTCCCGTGCAACCAGTTCGCGGGCCAGGAGCCGGGCAGCGACAGCGGGATCGCCGAATTCTGCCGGCGCAACTTCGGCGTGACTTTTACCCTGACGGAGAAGGCTCGGGTGCGCGGCAAAGGCCAGCACCCGCTGTATGCGGAGCTCACCAAGTTCAAGACCGGACTGCTGCCGGGGTTGGTGAAATGGAACTTCGAGAAGTTCCTGGTGAACCGCGACGGCGAGGTGGTGGACCGCTTTGCACCCACTGTTGAACCGGACTCGGCGGTGATTATCGACGCGATCGGGAAGGCCCTGGGCGATTGACCGGCCCCGGGGCGAAGAAAGTGCGCAGAAGCGCAGTTCTTTTATCTTTTTCCACATCGGCTACGGCGATTTGCCCAAAGTTTGCCAAATGTCTGGTTGGATAAATATTACTGAAGGGTACCAGGGAAGAGCCGCTTCCCACCGACCACAGAGGTAGCAATGGAGCACATCGAGGCCGAACATCCCCGGCCACGCCACTTCCTACTCCACTTGAGCGATCCCCATCTGTTGGGGGGTCCGGATCCCCTGTACGGCGTTGTTGACAGCGAAGCCCGCCTCATCCAGCTCTTTGACGAGGTCAAGGCGTCCGGGGCGCGGCCTGAGGCTGTCATTTTCACCGGTGACCTCGCAGACAAAGGCCATCCCGAGGCGTACCGGAAGCTGCGCGCCATCGTGGAGCCCGCATGTCAGGAGATGGGTTCGCAGGTTATCTGGGCCATGGGCAACCACGACAACCGGGCGAACTTCCGGAAGGGCCTGCTGGACCAGCCAAGCAACGACGCCCCCGTGGACCACAGCTACTTCATCAACGGCCTGCGCGTCATCACCCTGGACACCTCGGTTCCCGGATTCCATCACGGCGAGCTGAGCGGGTCGCAGCTGGAGTGGCTGGCCCGCGAACTGGCGACCCCCGCTCCTGACGGCACCATCCTGGCATTGCACCATCCGCCGGTCCCGTCGGTCCTGGACCTCTCAGTGCTGGTGGAGCTGCGGGACCAGGCCTCGCTGGCGTCCGTGGTGCGCAACTCGGACGTCCGGACCATCCTGGCCGGCCACTTGCATTACTCCACCACGGCAACGTTTGCCGGCATCCCTGTCTCGGTGGCCTCGGCAAGTTGCTACACCCAGGACCTCAACGTCCCGGTGGGCGGCACCCGCGGGCAGGACGGCGGGCAGGCATTCAACCTGGTGCACGTCTATGAGCACACCATTGTCCACTCGGTGGTTCCGCTGGGCAGGTCGACGACGGTGGGCGAGTACGTGACCCCCGAAGAGACCGCGCGACGGCTCGAGGCAGCAGGGGTCCGGATTCCTGAGACCACCAAGCAGCGCAGCGGGGCCCGGCTGGGCGTGCCTTCCAATAGCTAAAAAAGCAAAAGCAGGAGGCCGGTCCCGTCGGGACCGGCCTCCTGCATTTGCTGCCGTGCTGGGACCGTGGTGTGCTATTTCTCCCAGGGCGCCTTGACAGGGAAGTACTTCTCCAGGAAGTCGGTCACCACTTCGGCCCGCTCGTCAGCATCCACCTCGGGGAAGCTGCCGTCGTTGAGGCAGAAGAAGTCCATGTTCCGCTTGGCCAGCAGCTTGGGAAGGTAAGTCAAGCCGGCGCGCATGGTGGTATCCACGTAGCGGACCTTTGCGGCCGTCTGGGTGACCGCACGGCCGGTCAGCAGCGCGTAGTAGTGGTAAAAGGAGTTCGTGACGGAGATGTTGTCCGCGGCACGGAACCGGCTGGCCGCAGTCTTCCGGAACTCCTCGGGGAACTCCTCTTCCATGGTGGCCACCACGCTCCGCCGGAGCGGTGCAGCACAGTGCTCCAGGTGCCGCGTGGTGATCCGGCCGAACCGGTTCCACAGCAGCTTTCGGTTAACCCTGGCGGCGTTTTCGAAGCCGCTGCGCTCGGCAGCGTTCTCGCCCAGGCCGATCCGGGTTTCCGCCTCAATGAACTTGGTAATCCCGCCCGGGGTGAAGAACAGGTCCGGGCTGACGGGCCTGCCAAAGAACATGTCGTCGTTGGAGTAGAGGAAGTGCTCCGAGAGCCCCTCAATGTGGTGCAGCTGGCATTCCACAGCCTGCGAGTTGTGCGTGGGCAGCACCGACGGATCGCTGAAGAACTCCTCGCTCCGGACGATCGTCACGGAGGGGTGGTCCGCCAGCCACGCCGGGGCCGGGGAGTCCGTGGCGATGAAGATGCGGCGGATCCACGGTGCAAACATGTACACGGACCGCAGTGCGTACTTGAGTTCATTGATCTGCCGGAAGCGTGCCTCATGGTCGTCGCCCTCGCCCAGGACATGGCCCTTCTGCTGGGCGCGCCGGGCGGCAATGTACTCCGGGGAACTGCCGTCCACCCAGGAGAACACCAGGTCGATGTCGAAGCTGATGTCGCTGGCGTGGTCCGCGAACATGTTCTCGATGGTGGGCCAGGTGTGCCCGTAGCGCTCCACAGTCCCGCGGACCGCGTCCTGGCGCAGCAGGGTCCGGCGCGTCAGGGAGTTCTCGATAGGAAGGATGATCTCCTCGCCCTCGAAGGACCAGAGCTCGATCTGCACGCCGGCGGAGGCACCGAAATCAAAGCCGCCCCCGGGTTCAACCCGCGGCCGGTACAACCGGAAGATGCGTGCCTGGCGGCTGGTTGAAAGCTCGCCGTCGGCTACGAGGACGGCGGTCTTCTTCTTGGCATCCACCGTCATGGAGTAGAAGGGCTCGTCCCGGCAGGCCTCCACCAAGGCGGCGCGCAGCTTCTTCCTGTCCCTCCAGTCCAGGGCTATGACCGGACGGTCATTGTTGCCGCGGACCAGCAGGTAGGCCAGGCCGGAATCCGCGAGGACATTCCGCAGAAACAGCAGGTCCTCCACCATGGCCTGGTAGTGGGTCCTGTTGTAGTTGATCAGGGCATAGCGGCCCTTGTGCCTGATGACGTCGGGGCGGTGCTTCAGGCGACGCTCCGCAGCAGCGGAGGTCGCCTCCTCGTGAAATTGTTCCTCTACGGACGCCTGGCCACCGAAGTAGATTTCGTCCTGAACCGGTGCTTCTGTAATGGTTATCTCCGTGCTGGTGAATTATGCGTTCCTACCTGCATGATAGCCCCGCCCGGGAAACGGCAGGTTCCGGCCGGCCGCCGGCCACGGCCCTAGACGCCCAGCGCCTCCCGCCAGCTCCGCAGGAAAGCGCCGCCGGCGTCGTCATGGATGACCGTGGCGTCAAGCCCGAGGTCGGCCGCAGTGAGGACCTCGTACGGCTTGGCCGGAACACCATCGGCGGGACGGACGTCCACGTGCTTCACCGCATGGTCGTTGTGGTGCAGCCAGTCCGCCATCGCATAGTCCGTGCGGGAATCGCCCACTGTCCGCCAGGCCTCAGGGGTGATGCCCTGCGCGGCCAGCAGTTCCACCGCCCGGCTGGCACCGAGGTCCTTGCCCAGGCGAACGGACTCGATGTCCGTGGAGATGATGGTGGGGTCCACGCGGTAGTCCACCTCGTCGTCGGAATTCGGGGCATGGTGGTCCAGCCGGACCACGCCCAGCCCGTGCCGTGTCATCAGGCCCACGGCATCGGCGTCGAAGAGCTTTTGTTCCGCGAGGTACTCGGCGCTGGGGACCTCGATGTGCTGCTCCACGGACACCATGGCCCGCTTGGTCTCGTCGAAGAACATGTGCGCCGCGTAGTCCTCGGCCACCAGCCGGCGGACGTCGTCCCCGTAAGCCGCGGGTACGGCGAGCTCACGGTCCACGTGGATGGGGCCGGGACCGGCCGAGGTGTAGCTGAACCAGACGGCACCCTTTTCGCAGACTGCGTGGATGATGGTGCCGCTGGGGATTCCGGCCTCGATCATGGGTGCCATGACCTGTTCACGAATGAAGGCGTCCGAGCGGCCCGTGTTGAAGATCACGGGGATACCGGCGGTGGCGAGCGCCACCAGGTCGCTGATGATCTCCGGTTTGACGTCGCGCGTGAGCGGACTCGCCACCGGGCCGTCAACGTCGAGCAGGAGCGCCAGGGGTGGTGTGGACGGCGCGTGGACACCGGGCACGGGCATGGCGGGGGACTCGGAAGCTGTCATGGGGCCCATTCTTTCAGCAGCGCCGGACAGTTCCTGAACCGGCAGCCGAAGATCACCGGCTGTGACATGGTCACTGTTTGGCTACAACCTGCCGGCGGCACGGCCGGGCACTTTCGCTCAGCTTGCCGGGATGCCTAGGGTTGCAGGGTGATATTCAAAGCTGTGGGCGAGGGCCGCCCTTACCCCGACCATGGTTACAGCACGCCCAAGGAGTGGGCGTCGCTGCCGCCGCGGCCGGTGCGGCTGGACGAACTGGTGACTACCAAGCGCACCCTTGACCTGGAGGCCCTGCTGGCCGAGGACTCCACTTTCTTCGGCGACCTCTTTCCGCACGTGGTGCAGTACCAGGGGACCCTGTACCTGGAGGACGGCCTGCACCGTGCCGTGCGGACGGCACTGCACCAGCGCACCGCGATCCATGCCCGGGTCCTGGTGCTCGATGGCTAGGAAAAGGAAGGTGCAGGATGCCAGCATCCTGCACGGCCACCACGTGGTGAGCGGCCCGGAACTGCGGGCCACCTTCGGCGCGGCGGCCCGGGACGCGGACGATACGGCCAGGGTGCGCCGCAGGGTGCTCCACGGCATTGTGCTGGTGCTCCTCATTGGCGTGATCGCCGCGGGCATCATCACTGCCCTGGCGATCATCAACGGACAGTTCACCATACCCACGGCTGAACCGGCCGAGGAAAAAGTCTCCACGTGCCCCGCGGCCACTTTCGACTACACGCTGCCGGAACAGATCAATCTGAATGTCTTCAACTCCACCAGCAGGCCGGGCCTTGCCCGGTCCGTGGCGGACGAGTTCCTGGCGCGAAAGTTCGTGGTGGGGGATGTGGGCAACGTCGACGCAGGCTACCGGGGTGTAGCCGCAGTGATCTCCGGTGCAGCTGGACAAGCTGCCGCTTTCAGTGTCCAGCGTAACCTGCCGGGTTCGGACTACTTCCAGGACGGCAGGACGGACGGCAGCGTGGACGTGATCCTGTCACAGGATTACACGGCGCTGGCCCCGCCCGACCTCGTGGACCAGACGCCCGGAAAGCTCAGCTGTCCCCGGGAAAGCCGCCGCGTTGCCGATGATGACAGGTGGCCGGTCATGCCGTCGGCGGCGCCGGCCTCCTGAACCGCGGCTTCCTGGCCTGGCGCTTTCCGGTACTTAGCCGGCCACGGCGGGCAGTGGGGCGATCCGAACCGGGTGGCCTTCGTCGTCGAACCTTGCCCCGGCGCCCAGCTGGATGAATCGCACCGTCCTGGCCACGCGCGCCTCCAGTTCCGCCGGCTCGTCACTGCCCCGGGCTGCGCTGGAGGAGAGCGTTCCCAGGATCAGCTGCGCCTGCTGCCCGATGTCCGCCACCGGCAGGTAGCCCTGGGCCATCCCGTCGCGCAGGATGCCCTGCAGCAGCACGCTCAGCTCGCCAACATGGTCGGCCAATTTTGCAAACGACGACGGCGACAGGACGGCGCCCATGGCGGGGCCCGGGGGCAGGTGGCGGCGGGAGAGGTCCACCACCTGGGCGCGCACGTACAGAGCCAGCCGTTCCACCGGGTTGTCCAGCCGGTCCAGGGCGTCGCGCAGTTCCGTGAGGAACTTCTCCGTCTCGTCGAGGGCGTACGAGATGAGCAGTTCCTCGATGTCCGCGTAGTAGTTGTAGACGGCGGTCCGCCCCACGCCGGCGTGCCGGGCCACGTCTGTCATGGTCAGGCCGGGGAGCCCGTGCGAGAAGAGGAGTTCACCGAAGGCCGTTAGGATGCGGCGCTGGGTGTCCGCGCGCTGCTCGGCGTTGCTGGCCGCTGAAATCCTTGGCATACAGACACTTTACCGCTGTGTGTCAGTAAACCTGGTGCCGGACGTGCCCAAATTCAGACCGTGCAGCCGCCGGGGCCGCAGGCATCGCCTTCGCCGGAGTTCACCAGCACCAGCGGGTTGGCATCCTGCCAGGCCTGGTTGAGCGCCGCCGTGAAAGTCGCTGTGGGTTGGGCCCCGGAGAGGCCGAACTTCCGGTCGATGACGAAGAACGGGACACCGCTGATGCCCAGGGACCGTGCCTCTTCGATATCGAAGCGGACGTCGTCGGCGTACTTGTCCGTGGTGAACAGTTCCTCCAGCTCGCCGGCGGGGATGCCCAGGTACTTGCCCAGCGCTGCCAGGTACTCCCGGCTGCCGATGTCCTTGCCGTGCTCGAAATGGTCGCTGAGCAGGCGCTCCTTGGCTTCATCCTGCCGGCCGTGGGCGGCAGCGAGGTGGATCAGGCGGTGCGCAGCGAAACTGTTGGCCACCACCACCTTGTCGAAGTGGTAGTCCAGTCCCTCGCCCCTGGCCTGCTGCGCAACATGGTCGAACATCTGCGAAACCTGCTCCGGCGCGATGCCCTTGCGGGTGCTCAGGTACTCCTGCTCCGTGCCGTCATAGTGCTCCGGAAGGGTGGGGTCCAGCTGGTAGCTCCGCCACGTGACCTCCACTGCGCCGCGGTGGGGGAAGGCGGCCAGGGCGGCCTCGAAACGGCGCTTGCCGATGAAACACCAAGGGCATGCGACATCGGACCAGATCTCAATCTTCATGCCAGGAACAACCAGCCGGCGGTGCCAGCCATTCCGTGCCGCCGTGTTAGATACCCCACAGTAGGTCTTGTGGCCGGACGGATCGTGGGCAATAGTCTGATGTAGGTCATGCAGAGGCCGTCGATAGTTCAAACACCGCAAGTGGATAGCTAGAGCGTCCCCGCGGTGCTAACTAACTGCCTGGTTTAGCTGGGAAGCCCGGCCACATCACCTGGAGGCCAGGAATGCGGATTGGACTTGTTGCAGGACCGTGGATTCCGGTTCCCCCGCCGGCATACGGGGGCACGGAAAGGGTTGTGGACACCCTGGCCAGGGGCTTCACGGCAGCCGGGCATGAGGTCCTGCTGGCTGCCCCGTCGGACAGCACCTGCCCCGTTCCTCTGGTCGCCGGGATGCAGCCGTCAGCCCGGGAGGATATGGGCCTGACCATTTCCGAGTTCAGCCACGTGATCAGGGCCTACGAGGGCCTGCGGGACGTGGACATCATCCACGACCATACGCTGGCAGGCCCGCTGTACATGCACCGGCCGGCCGGGATTCCACTGGTTACCACCATCCACGGGCCGCTTCACAGCCAGGCGGTGGATATCTACAGGGCCATAGCCCAGCGCGCTTCCATTATCGCCATCTCCCGGGACCAAACCTCTCACGCACCCTCTCTCCCTGTCACACGTGTGATCCACCATGGCATGGAGGTCGGGGTTGTGCCGGTGGGCAGCGGTCAGGGTAACTACCTGTGCTTTGTGGGACGAGCCTGCCCGGACAAGGGACTGGTGGAGGCCATCACGATCGCCCGTCAGGCCGGAATGCCGCTAAAGATCGCAGTGAAGATGCGGGAGCAGGACGAGATTCGCTACTTCCAGGACGTCATCGAACCCATGCTCGGGCCGAACGAAGAGTTTGTGGGGGAAGTCAACGACGACTCCAAGTTCAAACTGATGGGCGAGGCGCTGGCGTTCCTCAACCCGATCCAATGGCCGGAGCCATTCGGGCTGGTGATGATCGAGGCTCTGGCGACCGGCACGCCGGTGATTGGTACGCCGATTGGTTCCGCCCCTGAAATCATTGAGCATGGCCGCACCGGTTTTCTGGGGCCCACACGCGACTTGGCCGGGTTCGTGGAAGCCGCGGCAGACATCAGGAGGGACCAGTGCCGCCAGGCTGTTGTGGACCGGTTCAGCATGGAACGCATGGTGGCCGAACACCTGATGCTTTTCACAGAGCTCCTCGAAGGGAAGGTGCTGGCGGGGGTTCCGGATGCGATCAGGCTGCACCAGAATCGTTAAGGGCGGGCGGGCAACCGGTCCCGGCAGCACCCGCCGTTGGAGATAGGGAGTCCTTCCATGACCGCCTGGAACGAAGACAACGAGGCATCCGTGTCCGGCTCCGGCTCCGTAACTATCCTGGAAGGCTCGTCGTTCTGCATCTCGTCCGGAAGCGGTGATATCAGCCCCGACGGCAGCGCGAACGGGGTGTTCTTCCAGGACACCCGCATCATTTCCGCCTGGGTCCTGCGGATCAACGGCGCCCTGCGCGAACCTCTGGTGGCGCAGCGGCCGCATCCTTTCGAAGCAACGTTCGTGGGCAGGGCAACCTGGCCCGGCGGCCGGTTTGACAGCCCCTTGGTGGTCCGGCAGATCCGCCACATCGGGCCGGGACTCCAGGACGACATCACGCTGGAGAACTTTGCCGCCGAACCGGTGGAATGCGACATCGAGCTCCTGGTGGATGCGGACCAGGCGGACCTCTTCGACGTGAAGGGTGCACGGACCACCGGCATTGACGACGCGACCCGGGAAGTAGTGGACGGCCGGCTGGTCATCGAAGCCACCCGGCACGGCCAGCAGCGCGGAACGGTGGTCGGTGCCAAAGGCGCGGACGTCAGCACGGACGGGCTCCGTTTCCGGGCCACCATCCCGGCCCGGGGCAAATGGACCGTCAGCATCATCGTGGTGCCGCTGGTGAACGGGTTGCCGCCTGAGAAACCATTCCGCGACGGGCAGTTGCCGCACCACCGCGAGGGCGTCCGCCGGCACCTGGACTGGGAAGAAGGCGTACCGCGGCTCAGCATCGAGGACGTCAAGCTGCAGGAACTGCTCAACCGGAGCCAGCGGGACCTGGGCGCGCTGCGCATCTTCGACGCCCACCATCCGGAACGCGCGGCAGTTGCCGCCGGCGCCCCCTGGTTCATGGCCCTGTTCGGCCGGGACTCCCTGCTGTCGTCCTACATGAGCCTGCTGGTCAACCCCAACCTGGCCGCAGGTACGCTCCAGACCCTGGCGGGGATCCAGGGGAAGAAGATTGACCCGGACTCCGAGGAGGAACCCGGACGCATCCCCCACGAGGTCAGGCTTGGCGTAACCGCCGGACTGTCCCTGGGCGGCACCGCCTATTACGGAACGGCCGATGCCACCCCGCTCTTCGTTGCCCTTTTGGGCGAACTGAGCCGCTGGGGGCTCTCCCGCGATGTCATCCGGCCGCTGCTGCCGCATGCGGACCGGGCACTGGATTGGATTGAGAAGTACGGAGACCGGGACGGCGACGGGTTTGTGGAGTACTGCAGGCCCAATGACCACGGCCTGGTTAACCAGGGCTGGAAGGACTCCTGGGACGGCATCAATTTCGCCGACGGCACCATGGCGGAAGCCCCCATCGCACTGTGCGAAGTACAGGCCTACGTCTACGCCGCCTACATCGGCCGGTCACTGCTTGCCCGCTGGGACGGGGACGTGGCGCTGGAAAACCACTGGGCGGAGCGTGCAGCCGAGCTGAAAGCTGCCTTCAACGAGAAGTTCTGGCTGCCGGACAAGGGATACTTTGCCGTGGCACTGGACAAGGACAAGCGCCAGGTGGATGCCTGCACCTCCAACATGGGCCACTGCCTCTGGACCGGGATCGTGGACGAGGACAAGGCGGCGTCCGTCGCCGAACACCTGATGTCGCCGCAGATGTTCACCGGCTGGGGGATCCGGACGCTGGCCTCCGACATGGGAGCATACAACCCCGTCAGCTACCACAACGGCTCCGTCTGGCCCCATGACACCGCGCTGGTTGCCACCGGACTGATGCGGTACGGCTTCGTGGAAGAGGCCAAACGGGTGGCCGAGGGGATTTTCGACGCCGCTGAGCACTTCGATGGCCGGTTGCCTGAACTCTTTTGCGGCTTTGACCGGGGCGAGTTCCCGGGGCCGGTGCCCTATCCCACTGCCTGCTCGCCGCAGGCCTGGGCTGCGGCTGCGCCGGTGCAGCTGGCCCGCGTGCTGCTCCGCTTCGATCCCGTCTACACCCATGGACTAGTGCATCTGTCGCCGATCCTGCCGGAATCCGTGGGCGAGTTCCGGGCCGAGAACGTTCTGCTGGACACGTCCCGGATCACCATCAAGGCCCGCGGGACTGGCGGCAGCATCGACGGGCTGCCGCCGGGCGTGAAGCTGCTGCCGGTTCCCCGCCCGCCCCTGGCCTACCCGCTGGAGGGCTACTGAGGAACTAGGGGACCTCGCGCTCCAGCACGAAGTCGTGTTCCACGGTGCTGCCCAGCTGGAAGGATTTGGTGCCCACCTTGCGGAACCCTGACTTCTCATAGAAGCGGATGGCCCTGGCGTTCTGGCTGTTGACGCCCAGCCAGGCCCCGGCCCCGCCGGCGGCAGCGGCGGCCTGGAGGCTGGCGTGCATCAGCTCGGCTGCCGCGCCCAGGCCATGGTGCCCGGGGTGGACATAACACTTGCTGAGCTCCACGGACGGCAGCAGGGTGAGCGCGGCGGCCACCTCCGGGTCAGCCGCCGGGCGGTTGACCAGCAGGCTGTACCCGTCGAGCGGGCCGCCGGAGTCCAGCACCAGGATGGTGATGTCCGGATCGGCGAGGTAGCCCCGGAAGTGACGCTCGCTGAGCGTATTGGCCAGGTGGGCCGAAATGTCTTCGGGTGACGACGACGGCGGGCAGGCCAGTGGAAAGGTGACCGCCGCCAGCGCAGCCAGCGCCCCGGCGTCGTCCGTTGTTGCCCTGCGGATGGTGTGGCTCACGGTGCCCTATCCTAAGGCTGCCGGTCGGCGTCGTAGATGAGCCCGATCTGGCGCCGGATCTCGTCCATGGCGGCCATGATGGCCACGCTCTCGCCGGGCGGCAGCAGGCTGCCCGCGGTCAGCCCGTCGCTGACGAGCCGTTCCAGTTCCGCGGCCTGGTACTGCATGCCCCGGCCCTGCACGGGTTCGTCGAAGCGCTCCGCGATGTTTCCCGAAACGTCGTACCGGGTGAACGGGGTGGGGTTGTACCAAACGGAATCAATCTCCACCCAGCCGCCGGTTCCGATGACGGCTGCCCGGTTGTTCCCCGCCATGTCCAGCGCGCAGTCAACGATCGCCTGCTGCCCGTCCGCATACTCGAAGATGGCCGCCGTCTGCCGGTCCACCCCGGTTGCGGTCATGGCAGCGCTCGCAAGGATCCGCTGCGGTGCGCCGAGGACGTCAAAGGCAAAGGCGATGGGGTAGATGCCCAGGTCCAGGAGGGCGCCGCCGCCCAGGGCCGGATCATTGAGCCGGTGCGCGGGGTCCTTGGGAAGGTCCTGGTTGTGGCTCGCCACCACCTTGCGGATCTCGCCGAGGGTCCCGTCGGCCACGATATCGCGCAGCCGCGCCATGTGAGGCAGGAAGCGGGTCCACATCGCCTCCAGCGCCACCAGCCCCTTTCGGGCGGCAACGTCCACGATCTCCTGTGCCTGCCGGGCGTTGATGGTGAATGCCTTTTCCACCAGCACGTGCTTTCCCGCGTTCAGGGCCAGCAGGGCGTTTTCGTGGTGGAACACGTGGGGAGTGGCAACGTACACCACGTCGACATCCGGGTCGGCCGCCAGGTCCTCGTAGCTGCCGTGTGCCGTGGGAATGCCAAACTGCGCCGCAAATGCCCGGCTCGTTTCCATGGATCGGGAGCCCACGGCCTGCACCGCGAACCCGTTGTCCAGGAGGTCGCGGACCTGCAGGTCGGCGATGAAGCCGGTGCCCAGGATTCCCCAGCGGAGCCGGCCGTCGGAAGTGCCGCTGCTGTGGTTCGTCACGGCCCTAGTCCTTGCTGCTGAAGGCGGCGTCGAAGGATGCGGTGGAGGCGGGGAAATCGAATTTCTTGAGGTTGGCGAGGGCTTCGGGGGCGCCGTGGAGGCGGTCCATTCCGGCGTCTTCCCATTCCACGCTGATGGGGCCGTCGTAGCCGATCGCGGCGAGGGCGCGGAAGGACGCTTCCCAGGGGACGTCGCCGCGGCCGGCGGAGACGAAGTCCCAGCCGCGCCGGGGGTCGCCCCAGGCCAGGTGGGAGCCCATGACGGTGTTCCGGCCGGTCTGGCGGATCTTGGTGTCCTTGCAGTCCACGTGGTAGATCCGGTCCTTGAAGTCCCAGATGAAGGAGACGGGGTCGATGCCCTGCCACATCATGTGGGACGGGTCCCAGTTCAGCCCGAACGCCTCGCGGTGGCCGATCGCTTCGAGGGTGCGGACGGTGGTCCAGTAGTCGTAGGCGATCTCGGACGGGTGGACTTCGTGGGCGAAGCGGACGCCGCATTCGTCGAAGACGTCCAGGATGGGGTTCCAGCGGTCTGCGAAGTCCTGGTAGCCGGCGTCGATCACCTTTTGCGGAACGGGCGGGAACATGGCCACGTATTGCCAGATGGCGGAGCCGGTGAAGCCGACGACGGTGTCCACGCCGAGTGCCTTGGCCAGGCGGGCGGTGTGTTTCATTTCCTCGGCGGCGCGGGTGCGGACGCCTTCGGGATCGCCGTCGCCCCAGACTTTGGACCGGACGATGCCCTGGTGGCGGAAGTCGATGGGGTCGTCGCAGACGGCCTGGCCGGTGAGGTGGTTGGAGATGGCCCATACCTTGAGGTTGTACTTCTCCAGCACGGCGAGCTTGGATGCGACGTAGCCCGGTTCGTCCCAGCGCCAGGCGTCCAGGTGGTCGCCGGAGACCGCGATTTCCAGGCCGTCGTAGCCCCAGCCGGAAGCCAGTTTTGCGACTTCCTCGAAGGGCAGGTCGGCCCACTGGCCGGTGAACAGGGTGAATGGGCGGGGCATGTCAGGCTCCTTTGGAGGTTCTGGCGGGAACATGGACGAGGGCACTTTTCGCGGCGGCGGATTCCTCCACGGCGTCGAGGATGTACTGGACGTTCAGCCCTTCCTCGAACGACGGCGAGGGCTGGGTTCCCTCCTGGATGGCGGTGAGGAAGTCGCGGATCTGATGGGTGAAGGTGTGCTCCCAGCCGATGATGTGGCCCTGCGGCCACCACGCGTCCAGGTAGGGGTGGTCCGGTTCGCTGACCAGGATCCGCCGGAGGCCCTGTTCACGTGCCGGGGCGGTGGTGTCAAGAAAGCCAAGTTCGTTCAGGTTTTCCAGGTCGAAGTGGATACTGCCTTTGTCCCCGTAGATTTCGATCTTCAGGCTGTTCTTCTGACCGGTGGCCACCCGGGACGCCTCTACCGAGGCGATGGCTCCGGAGGCGAGGGTCAGCGTTGCCCAGGCGGCGTCGTCGACCGTTACGTCCTCCGGGCCGTCCGGGCCCGGGCGGCGGTCCACGAAGGTCTGCAGCCGGCCGGTGACCTCGGTGACCTGGCCGCCCAGCAGGAACAGGACCTGGTCCACTGCGTGGGAGGCGATGTCCCCGAGGGCCCCGGACCCTGCGGTCTCCTTACGGAGCCGCCAGGTCATAGGTGCCTGGTCGTCGGCCAGCCAGTCCTGGAGGTAGGCGGCACGGACGTGCCGTACCGCTCCCACCCGGCCTTCGGCAATGAGTTCCCTGGCCAGGGCCAGGGCGGGCACGCGCCGGTAGTTGAAGCCGACCATCGACTGCACACCCCGGGCGCGTGCGGCCGCCGCAGCCGCGGTCATGGCCTCGGCCTCGGCGAGTGTGTTGGCAAGGGGCTTCTCGACCAGGACGTGCTTGCCCGCCTCGAGCGCGGCGATGGCGATCTCGGCGTGCATCCAGCCCGGTGCGCAGATGTCAACGATGTGGATATCGTCCCGGGCAATCACATCGCGCCAGTCCGTGGCGGACTCGGCCCAGCCGTACTTCCCGGCCGCCTCCGCCACCTGCCCTGCATCCCGGCCCACCAGGACCTTCTGCTCGATTGCCGGGACGTCGAAGAAACTGGCAACGTTCCGCCACGCGTTGGAGTGGGCCTTCCCCATGAAGGCATAGCCGATGGCGGCGATGCCCAGCGGACCCTTTGTGCCTGGATCCATGGGCACTGACACCTGGCTCATGCGGTGCCGCCAAGGGTCTGGGTTTCCGGTGCCCAGTCCTCGGGCAGGGGAGCGGACGTGGGGGCGGAGCTTTCGACGTCGACAAAGGTGCCGGATGCGATGGATTCGGAGATGGAGACCATGCTGTCCAGGACGTGGTACGCCAGCTGCCCGGTGGCGCGGTGGGGGACGCCGGCGCGGAGGGAGCGGGCCATGTCCAGCACTCCCATGCCACGGCCGTTGGCCGGACCGGTGGCCGGGATGGTGGTCCAGTCCTCGTCACCGGCGCGCCAGAGCCTGGTGTCGCCGTCGAAGTTGTTGGGGTCCGGCAAAGAGATGGTGGCCTCGGTACCGGTGATTTCAACGAACCCCATCCGGGCCCGGGGGGATTCGAAGGAAAAAACGCTGTGCGAGGAAGCGCCGGACTCAAACTGGGCCATGGCCGAGACGTGGGTGGGCACCTCCACGCTGAACTCCTCGCCGGCTTTCGGGCCGGAGCCGATGACGCGGACCTCCTTGGCCTTGGAACCGACGGCGGCAACTTTGCGGATGGAGCCGAAGGCCTGGACCAGGGTGGTGAGGTAGTAGGGGCCCATGTCGAACAGCGGGCCTGCCCCGGATTGGAAGAGGAAGGCCGGGTTGGGGTGCCAGGACTCCGGGCCCGGGGTCTGGAACGTGGTCATCGCGGTCAACGGGGTGCCGATGTCGCCGCGCTGGATCAGCCGGAGTGCGGTCTGCAGGCCGGCGCCCAGGAACGTGTCGGGCGCGCAACCGAGCCGGATCCCGGCAGCGTCGGCGGCCTTGAGCAGGCCCAGCCCGGAGTCCCGGTCCAGGCTGATGGGCTTTTCGGTCCAGACGTGCTTGCCCGCGTTCACGGCTGCCGTTGCCACCTCGACGTGGGCCGCCGGGATGGTGAGGTTGACGATGATTTCGACGCCGGGGTGGTTCAGCGCCTTCTCCACGCCGCCCCACTCGGGGATGCCGTATTCCCTGGCCCGGGCCTCGGCGGCCTCCTCGAACAAGTCCGCGATGACGTGGACTTTAAGGTCCGGGAAAACCGTGAGGTTGTCCAGGTACTGCTTGCTGATATTGCCGGCGCCGATGACGCCGACACCCACCGGACCCCGGCGGGAAGAGGCTGCGGTTGCGGGGATGCTCATGCCTTGATCCCTTCGCCCGATGCCAGCAGGAACGACAGGCTTTCGTTAATGCCCTCGAAGATGTCCCCGGAGTAGTCGTCGAACTCCACCACGCCCACCTCCAGGGACTTTGCGGCGGCGATCACATCTATGACCGGGACCTTCCCCTGCCCGGCGGGCTGCTGGGCCTTGGTGTCCGTGGTCAGGGGTCCGTCCTTGATGTGGATGAATTTCACCCGGTCCCCGAGTTTGGTGAGGATCTCTACCGGGTCCTGGCCGCCGACTGCCACCCAGTAGGTGTCCACCTCCAGGACCAGTTCCGGATCGAGCAGGTCCGCGAAGTATTCCAGTGCGGTCCTGCCGTCGATGATGGACTCCAGCTCCCAGGCGTGGTTGTGGTAGCCCACCCGGACACCGTATTCCGCGCCTTTCCTGGCGGCGGCATTCAGCTGCGCTGCTGTTTGCTGGATGTCCTCCTCTTTCTGCCACCGCTCCGCCGGAATGTAGGGTTCGATGACCGTCCGGATGCCGAGGTCCCTGGCCGCTGCGAAGATTTCGTCCTGGTCCTGGCTCAGCAGCGGTGCGTGGCCGGAGGGCGCGGTGAGGCCGTTCTCCTTGAGGGCGGCGCCAAGTTCCTTGGCGGTGGCAACGAAGTTGTACGGCTCCACCTGGGAAAAGCCGATCCCGGCAACCCTTCTGATGGTGCCCGGCAAGTCCTTCGAGATTGCGTCGCGGACGGTGTACAGCTGCAGTGCGTAGGACATGGTGCTCCTGGCGTCGGTGGCGGGCATTCGGCATAAAAAGGGGCGAGGCGGCCTAGTGCAAAGCTAGAAGGACTTTTGACGGACGTCAAGCAAAAGTTGTTGACGTGACAGCAGGAAGTGGCCGTGTTATCTATGGTTGATGACCAAAAGCCATGGAGAAGGGGCTGCCCTCCTCGAGTACCCGGCGTCCCAGGGGCGGGCCGGAGACCTTTTCCAGCTTTTGCGGGACGGCAAGGCACGCACCAGGGCTGAGCTTGCCGGACGCACCGGCCTTGCACGTTCCACCGTGGCATCCCGGATCGAAACGTTGATGCTGTCCGGCCTGGTTGGGCCCGCCGGTGAGGCGAGCTCAAGTGGCGGCAGGCCGCCGTCGCGCTTTGCCTTCAACCCCTCGTCGCGCGTGGTCCTGGCCGTCGACGTCGGGGCAAGCCACGTGATCGTGGCCGTCACCGACCTGGGCGGGAAGATCCTCGCCGAACAACGGCTTGCCCGGCAGGTGTCGGACGGCCCGGAGGCGGTGCTGGACCAGGTGGTGGGGCAGGGCAGGAAACTGCTCGCCTCGGCAGGGCGGAAGGCAGGCGGGCTTGCGGGCGTGGGCATCGGCCTGCCCGGCCCGGTGGAGCACGATACGGGAAAGCCGGTGAAGCCTCCCATCATGCCGGGTTGGGACGGCTTCGACGTGGTTGGCTACGTGCAGCAGTCCCTCCGCGTCCCTGTACTGGTGGACAACGATGTGAACATCATGGCCCTGGGGGAGCGGACCGCCCATTGGCCGGAGCACGGCAACTTCTTTTTCGTGAAGGTGGCCACGGGCATTGGCTCCGGAATTATCAGCAGCGGCGAACTGCAGCGCGGCGCCAACGGCACGGCCGGAGACCTGGGACATGTCCAGCTGGCGAGGGGCGTAGACGTGCAATGCGCGTGCGGGAATTATGGCTGCCTCGAAGCCCTGGCGTCAGGCCCCGCCATTGCCCGCGTTTTGCGGGAACAGGGGCTGGATGCGGCAAAGGGCTCTGATGTCCTTCGGCTCGCCTCCGACGGCAACCTTCAGGCCATCCAGGCCCTGCGCCAGGCGGGCCGGGATGTCGGTGAGGTGCTGGCCACAGTGGTGAACCTCCTCAACCCGTCTGTGATTGTGGTGGGCGGCAGCATCGGTGCGTCAGGGGAACACCTGGTGGCCGGCATCCGGGAAGTGGTGTACCGGCGGTCGCAGCCACTGGCCACCTCGCACTTGCGGATCGCCATCTCAATCGCCGGGGACCAGGCGGCAATTTTGGGTGCCAGCCGGATGGTCACCGAGTACGTTCTCTCGCCGGCGGCCATCGAGGCAACGCTTGCGGGAACAGCCGCTGCCGGCTGAGCAGCGGCTACGGCGCCATCAGCACGTCGATGAGCGGACCGTCTGCTCGCTGGCAGGATACGCCGGAACCCGCTTGGCCCCCGCGGCACCGACAGCGTCGACGTGCGGATCCCCGCCCGGCCGTCGTCATACGAGGTACTTCAGCGTCAGCCGCTGATGGTGCGGATGGGGGAGCCGGCCAGCCAGGCGGTCACATCCTCGAACGCTCCGCCGTAAAACTCCCGGTAGCTTTCCTGGGTGACGTACCCAAGGTGCGGCGAGAGGACGGTGTTGGGGGCGGCCAGCAGCGGATGCCCCGCGGGCAGCGGTTCCTCGTCGAACACGTCCAGGGCCGCACCGCGGATCCAGCCCTGGCTGAGCGCCCGGATCAATGCATCCTGGTCCACCAGCGGACCGCGGGCGGTGTTCACCAGGGTCCCCTCGGGGCCCAGCAGCCGCAGTTCCGCTTCTCCAACCGTTTTCTCGGAGCGCGGGGATAACCGCAGATGGAGCGTCACCACATCCGAGGCGCGGAACAGCTCTTCCTTGGACACCAGCCGCGCCCCGGCCTCTTCCGCCGCCCCGGCGGTGAGGTTCTGGCTCCACGCCACGACGTCCATCCCGAACGCCCGCCCGTACCCGGCCACCCGGCGCCCGATCTTCCCCAGCCCCACAATGCCCAGCGTTTTGCCCGCCAGCTCAAACCCCACGGTTGACTGCCAGGTTCCGGCCCGCAGCGAGTTCTCCTCCGCCGGCAGGTGCCGTGCGGCGGCGAGCAGCAGGGCCCAGGTCAGTTCGGGGGCGGCGGTGGGCGAGCCGGGCGTGCCGCACACCGTTACCCCGTGGTCCGTGGCGGCGGCAACGTCAATGGACGCGTTGGCCATCCCCGTGGTCACCAGGAGCTGGAGGGCAGGCAGTTTCTCGAACACCTCACGCGGGAATGCCGTCCGCTCACGCATGGCAACCACAATGCTCACGTCAGCCAGCGCCGAGACCAGGGCGTCGCGCGAGGCAAAGGGCTCCCGGAACGTGGTAACGGAGACGCCCTCGGCTTCAAGCGCTGCCCAGTCCGCGAAGCCGTGCGCCACGTCCTGGTAGTCGTCAAGGATGGCAAGGCGGTGCTGCATGGCGGTGTCCTTAATCCCGAAGTTCCTGGCGTGATGTTCATCGTATGGCAGGGCGCCCTCGGCACGGCCCGAAACCGCGCACCGGTGGGGCGTGATAGCAATGGGAGTGATGAAACCCCCGGTTACCCAGCAATTTGCCGCATGAGCGGCCGGTCCCTCGCCCGCATTCCCGCCAGCTGGATCCTGCTTGCCTGCATCGGTCTCCTCGCATTGAATCTGCGGGGCCCCTTCGTAGCGGTCGCCCCGGTGGTCGGCCTGATGCAGGCAGAACTGGCATTTTCACCGGTCATGCTGGGGCTTCTGACCAGCATCCCCGTCCTCTGCTTCTCGCTGGCCGCGCCGCTGGCTTCCCTCGCCGCGAGGAAGTTCGGTGCCGAATTCGCGGTGACGCTGACCATCCTCGGGGTCCTGGCAGGCGTCCTGGTCCGCTCGGCTGGCGGCCCGGCACTGGTGGTGGCCGGAACGGTGCTGATCGGCGCCGCCATTACCGTGGGGAACATTGCGGCGCCCCTGATCATCCGGCGGGACTTTGCCCCGGCCCGGCAGGGAACCGCGATGGGGATCTACACGGCGGCGCTGAACGTGGGTTCGTTCCTCACCTCCGTGGTGACGGCACCGCTCGCGGACCTGGCCGGGTGGCGGTTTGCGCTCGGTGCGGTGGCCGTCCTGGCCGTGGCGGCGATTGTCATCTGGACCCTTGCTGTAGGGCCCCGCAACGCCTTCCTGGTTTCCGGCGCGGACGGCACTGACACCAGGCGGCCGCCCGTCAGCGGACTCGGTTGGATTACCGCCGGACTGACGGCCGGATTCGGCGGCCAGGCCTTCTCCTACTACGGCGTCACCGCGTGGCTCCCCAGCTACCTGCACGACGAGCTTGGCATGTCCGTGGCCCAGGCCGGCGCCGCGTCCTCCATCTTCCAGATCCTTGCCATCGTGGGCGCGCTGGGCGTCCCGTTTGCCGCGAAATATTGGGGCCCGACGGCGGTGGCGGTCACCGTGGGTGCCTTATGGCTGACCGTTCCGGTGGGGCTGCTGCTGGCGCCACAGCTGTGGTGGCTGTGGTCCGTCTTCGGCGGCATCGCCCAGGGCGGAGGCATAACGGTCATCTTCATCGCCATCATCCGGCTGGCACGCGACCAGGCCTCCGCGGGCAAGATGTCCGCCACGGTCCAGGGCCTGGGCTACGCGCTCGCCGCCGTGGCGCCGCCCCTGCTGGGTTTCGTCCACGACGTTTCGGGTTCCTGGACTCCGGCGCTGCTGGTCATTCTGGCCTCGGTGCTCGCTTTCTGCTTTGGGACCACACTCTCCGTGCGGAAGGTGCCGCGCGGACGCTGAGGTTCGTCCCGTCGTCGTCATTCTTTCTGCCCTTCCCCCCGGACGCTCTCTCACTTATCGCAGCTTAACGGCCGACGCTCTCTCACTTGTTGAGAAAAGTGAGAGAGCGTCACGGGTTTTCTTGCATTGAGTGAGAGACGGTCCGAAAGGGTTGCTCCGCCGCCGGGCCGGCCCTCCGGATTTCGGAGGTGCCTGTTGCGATAGGGCGTGCCGACCCGGCGGACGGAAACTTTGTCAGGCTGCGGCGAGTTCCTCAACGGTGGCCTTTTCGCGGGCTTCGGTGAGGTAGCGGGCGTAGGCGGGCAGGGTGAGGAAGGACGGAAAGTCCTGGGCGAGAGTGACTTCTTCGAAGATGTCACGGGCGTCTTCGAAGCGGTCGCCGTCGAAGCGCTCAAGCCGGGCGAACTCTTCTTCCAGCATGTGCTCCACCCATTCCTTCGTGATGATTTCGCCATGGTCGGTGATGGCCCGGGCGTAGATCCACTGCCAGAGCTGGGAGCGGGAAATTTCGGCGGTGGCGGCATCTTCCATGAGGTTGTGGATGGCTACTGCGCCGTTGCCGCGGAGCCAGGACTCGATGTAGCGGATCCCGACTTCGATGTTGTTCCGGATGCCCTGTTCGGTGATGGTGCCGTGGAGTGAGGCGATGTTGATCAGGGCGCGGTCGTCCGGGGTGACGTCTTCGCGGAGCTTGCCGAGCTGGTTGGGCTTTTCGCCGAGGATGGTGTCGAACACCTCGCGGCATACCGGGACGAGGTCGGGGTGGGCCACCCAGGAGCCGTCGAAGCCGTCGTTGGCCTCGCGGGTCTTGTCCGCACGCACCTTCTCGAGGGCGTTGGCGTTCGCTTCGGGGTCCTTGCGGTTGGGCACGGCCGCTGCCATGCCGCCGATGGCCATGGCGCCGCGCTTGTGGCAGGCCCGGACGAGTTGTTCGGTGTAGGCGCGCATGAAGGGTGCGGTCATGGTCACCTGGCCGCGGTCGGGGAGGACGAAGCGGGGGCCGCGGGTGCGGAAGTTCTTGATGATGGAGAAGATGTAGTCCCAGCGGCCGGCGTTCAGGCCGGCAGCGTGGTCCCGCAGTTCGTAGAGGATTTCCTCCATTTCGAACGCTGCGGTGATGGTCTCGATCAGCACGGTGGCGCGGATGGTGCCCTGGTCGATGCCGAGGAGGTCCTGGGCGAGGATGAAGATGTCGTTCCAGAGCCGGGCTTCTAGGTGGTTTTCGATTTTCGGCAGGTAGAAGTACGGGCCCTTGCCCTGGGCCAGGAGGCGGCGGGCGTTGTGGAAGAAGTAGAGGCCGAAGTCCACGATGCCGCCGGCGACGGGCTCGCCGTCGATGAGCATGTGCTTTTCGGGCAGGTGCCAGCCGCGGGGGCGGACCACGATGGTGGGCAGGTCCCGGGCGGGGCGCAGCTTGTATTCCTTGCCTTCCTCGGTGGTGAAGTCGATCCGGCGTTCCAGGGCGTCGGTGAGGTTCAGCTGGCCCTTGATCACGTTCCGCCAGGTGGGGGTGGAGGAGTCTTCCATGTCCGCGAGCCACACCTTGGCGCCGGAGTTCAGGGCGTTGATGGTCATCTTCTTGTCCACCGGCCCGGTGATCTCCACCCGCCGGTCCTCCAGCCCCGGGGCAGGGGGAGCGACCCGCCAGGACGGATCGTTGCGGATGTGCTCGGTCTCCCGCAGGAAACGGGGATCCGCGCCGGCGGCAATGTCGGCCCGCCGTGCCCGCCGCGCCTGCAGCAGTTCCTTGCGCCGCTCAGCCGTGGCCCGGTGCAGCTTGGCAATGAACTCGAGGGCGTCCGGAGTCAGCACCTCATTCTGCCGGCACACGGGCTGCGCAGTCATGGTGATGCCATTGATGGTGAAGCTGTCAGTAAAGCTGTTCATTTCAAGTCTCCTTAAAGACGAAAAGGGAAGTTCGACGGCGGTAGGCGGCGGGGTGGCGACTGAGGCGCGAGGCCGAGGAGCCGGTGTCGCGGCAGCCTGCGTAAAAGGGGCCCTGCGTCCCGGTCGGCCTCGCTCAGCGAGGTCCAAACCGGGACGTGGGGAATAGCAGGCAGAGCGATGCCGGTCCGAAGGCCGGGGGCGACAACCGCCGTCGTAAGTTGTCTAGTGGAACTGGCCCTCTTCGGTCGATCCGACCAGGGCGAGGGTGGACGCGTTCGGGTTGAGCGCGGTGGAGATGGTGTCGAAGTAGCCGGTGCCGACTTCGCGCTGGTGCTTGGTTGCGGTGTAGCCGCGGGATTCAGAGGCGAATTCCTTTTCCTGGAGTTCGACGTAGGCGCTCATGCCCTCGCGGGCGTAGCCGTGGGCGAGGTCGAACATCGAGTAGTTCAGGGCGTGGAAGCCGGCCAGGGTGATGAACTGGAACGTGAAGCCCATGGCGCCGAGTTCGCGCTGGAACTTGGCGATGGTGGCGTCGTCCAGGTGCTTGCGCCAGTTGAACGACGGCGAGCAGTTGTAGGAAAGCATCTGGTCCGGGAACTCGGCCTTGACGGCTTCGGCGAACTTCCGGGCCAGCTCCAGGTCCGGGGTGCCGGTCTCCATCCAGATCAGGTCGGAGTACGGGGCGTAGGCCTTGGCGCGGGCGATGCAGGGTTCGATGCCGTTGCGGACCTTGTAGAAGCCCTCGGCGGTGCGCTCACCGGTGATGAACTCGCGGTCCCGTTCGTCGACGTCGGAGGTGATGAGGGTGGCTGCTTCGGCGTCTGTGCGGGCGATGACGACGGTGGGGGTACCCGCGACGTCGGCGGCCAGGCGGGCAGCGTTCAGGGTGCGGACGTGCTGCTGGGTGGGGATCAGGACCTTGCCGCCCAGGTGGCCGCACTTCTTCTCCGACGCGAGCTGGTCCTCCCAGTGCACGCCGGAGGCGCCGGCCTGGATCATGGACTTCATCAGCTCGTAGGCGTTCAGCGGGCCGCCGAAGCCGGCTTCGGCGTCGGCGACGATCGGGACCAGCCAGTCCTCGACGCTCTGGACGCCTTCGGCGAACTCGATCTGGTCGGCGCGGAGCAGGGCGTTGTTGATCCGGCGGACCACGGTGGGAACCGAGTTGGCCGGGTAAAGGGACTGGTCCGGGTAGGTGTGGCCCGAGTTGTTCGCGTCTGCGGCGACCTGCCAGCCGGACAGGTAGATGGCCCGCAGGCCGGCCTTGACCTGCTGCACTGCCTGGTTCCCGGTCAGGGCGCCCAGGGCGTTGGTGTAGCCGCCGGCCTTGTGCTCTTCGGTGAGCTGCTTCCACAGCTTCTGGGCGCCGCGGCGGGCCAGGGTGTGCTCTTCGGAGACGCGGCCGCGGAGGCGGACGACGTCGGAACCTGAGTAGTCACGGGTCACACCTTCCCAGCGCGGGTTGGCAGCCCACTCAAGCTCCAGTGCCGCGGCCTGCTGTTCGGGCGTCTGCTGGGTGGGCTCAAATGCTGCAGTCATCGTTGATCTCCTAGATTGAGCTCCGGAAATCGGTGGGTGGGAACCTCGTCGTTGAGGTTCCCACCGGTTTTCCGGTGCGGTGTTCTTTCCGTGGGAACTACTTTTCAGCACTTTCAACCCCCTTTCTAGACAAAAAGGGTGGAAAGAAATCCACTTCTTCGCGTATTCTGCAGAAATGTCGCCTTCAAGCTGGAACAGGGACGTTTCCCAGCCTTCGTCCTCCGTGTCCACGGACCTTGATGTCATCTCCCTGGGCCGCCGTGTCCGCCATCTGCGCAAACAGGCCGGGCTGACGCTCGATGACCTGAGCACCGCCGTCGGGACCGCGCCCAGCCAGCTGAGCCTGATCGAGAACGGAAAGCGCGAGCCCAAACTCAGCCTGCTCCAGCACCTTGCCGGCGCCCTCGGCGTGAGCATTGACCAGCTGCTCGGAGCGGAGCCCCCGAGCCGCCGCGCAGCGTTGGAAATCGAGCTGGAACGGTACCAGCGCGGCCCCCTCTATGAGTCCCTGAACCTGCCCAAAATCCGCATCAGTTCGCGGCTGCCGCTGGATGTCCTGGAAGCCCAGGTGGGCCTATTGCAGGAACTCGAGCGCAAGATGAACGAGCAGGTGGCAACCCCGGAAGAAGCGCGCCGCGCGAACGGGGAACTGCGGGCGATGATGCGGGAGCGCGGCAACTACTTTCCGGAGTATGAAGCCGAGGCGCAGAAGGTCCTCAAGGAGGTGGGCTACACCACGGGTCCGCTCAGCCAGCACGTCATTGCCGACATTGCCGCGCACCTTGGTTTCACCCTGCACCACGTCGGCGACCTGCCACATTCCACGCGCTCCGTGACCGATTTGAAGAACCGCAAAATTTACCTGACGCAGAGCCAGCGGCAGGACCACGATCCACGCTCGGTCCTGCTCCAGGCGCTGGGCCACTACGTTCTGGGCCATGAGACACCCCGCAACTACGGGGATTTCCTGGCACAGAGGGTGGCAACCAACTATTTCGCCGCCGCCCTGCTCCTGCCCGAGCAGGCAACGGTGGAATTTCTGCAAAAAGCCAAAGCTGCCAAGGAAATCGCCGTGGAGGACATCCGCGACGCCTTCGCCGTTTCCTACGAGACCGCTGCCCACCGCTTCACCAACCTCGCCACCAAACACCTGGGTATCACCACCCATTTCCAGAAGACGCACCAGAGCGGCATCATCTACAAGGCCTACGAGAACGACGGCGTGAACTTCCCGCAGGACCATACCGGCGCCATCGAGGGCCAGCCGTCCTGCAAGGCGTGGACGTCGCGCGCCGTGTTCGATGTGCCGGACAAATTCAGCGCCTACAGCCAGTACACGGACACCCCCTCGGGCACTTACTGGTGCACGGCCCGCACGGAACGCTCGGCCACCGGCGAGTTCTCGCTGAGCATCGGGGTGCCCTACCAGCACGTGAAGTGGTTCCGCGGGCGCGAAACCACCGCCCGGGCCACCTCCAACTGCCCCGACCCCACGTGCTGCAAGCGTCCGCCAGAGGCCCTCACCGCCGAATGGGCCGGTAACGCCTGGCCTTCAGCCCGCGCCCACTCGCACCTCCTGGCCGCCATGCCGCCGGGGGCCTTTCCCGGCGTGGACGAGACGGAGGTGTACAGCTTCCTGCAGGCCCACTCCGGCAGCTGAGCTGGTCAGCGGAAGTGGCGGTAACGTCGTCTACATTTGCATGGCGCGCAGTCTGGCGCTCATGTCTAGACAGATGATGTCTGTCAGGATGCCGTTCACTGCCCGGTAAGCTTCCGGGCTGCCGGACCACCGGCCAGAATCGTGGAGGAATTTCAGGAATTGCATCAGTGAATAGGTGGCCGCGAGGCCTTCGTAAACGGCGTTGATAATGAGTGACGCGAGTTTCGCCGCAACCTCGTACGGGTCGAGGGCGGTGATGGCCCGGTTTTCGTCAAACGCAGGGTAGTAGCGAAAGAAGTTCTTCAGGTTTTCCAGCACGGCTCCGACATCGGCGATGAAGGGGTGTTCGCCGTACCAGCTAGTAAAAGCCGGAGCCAGGGCTTCCAACTCGCGAACGTTGCTGGGTGAGGGGCGCACCACGTCCGGGTTGGCGTTCTTAAACGGGTCTCCGGGTTGGTTCCGCAAGTGGTTGGTTCGTGCCGCCCGCCGGCGCTGATTCCTGCCCACATTGATCCTCGCTTTGCTCGCTGTTCGGGGTATCTCAAACAGTAGGGAGGTCTCGCCTGGCCGGCGATGCCCGGAAATGCGTATGTGGAAAAGCTGGCGCCCTTTATCCGTGCAGCGCCCGGTAGGCGTCAGCCGCGGCCGGATGGAGCGGGATGCCGGCCGTGTTGATCAGGGTTTCCGGGCTGAGGAATTGGACGCCCAGGCTGGATTGCGGGATCAGTTCGCCGGCGTGGCGCACCAGCAGCTGGACGGTCCGTTCCACGGTGGCGGCGTCGCACGCTAATTGTGCGTACGGCCACACCCTGATGGCCGAGGCGCTGCTCGCGGAGGCCAAGCCCCTACCCGAGGCATCCAACCGCTGACCAGGTGCCCGTCCAGGGCGTGACCGAAACGACCGCAAACCGTGACCCTTCCGGCATCGTCCGGCAACCGGCCCCCTGCTCTACTGGAACCATCCGGTCCTTGGGTGGCGGTACTGCCGCGGCCTACCTGCCTGGGAAGCACAGGGGAAGACATGAACGTTCCACGGCGTGCGGTGCTGGCAATGCTGGGGCTTGTGGCTATGCTTCCCGCTTGCGCGGCCGCGCCCCCGGAGCTGGTGACGGCACCTGGGGTGGAGCGGGTCTCGCTGGACGCCGCTGCCTATCCTGCTGAAATTGGTGCCCTGCGCGCTTCCGCATACACGCTGGGTGCGGCCCTCCTTGCCGACGGCGGGGACGGCGCCGCCGGTAACGTCGTCGCCGCACCCGGAAGCCTCCTTACAGCGCTGCTGATGCTTCGGTCCGGAGCGGGCGGCGAGGCGGCCGCGGAACTTGACCGGGTCCTTGCCCTTCCCGGTGCACGCCGCGACGAGGCAGCGAATGCCTTGCTCGCCGCCGTCGAAATATACGACGGCGATCCCGGCGCCGTTGACGAAGACAATCGGCCCCGGAAGCCCGTCATCCACCTTGCCAACGGGCTCTTCCTGGACAGGCACACCCCAGTGGGCGAGGACTACCTGGCCGGCCTGGCCCTGCACTACGGTGCGGGCGTCCACATGGTCGATTTCCGTGACCGGACCGCAACTGAACCCGCCATCGACGCATGGGTGGACAGGAACACGGGCGGGCGCATCAAGAAAGCCCCGGCCAAGTTCGACCCCAGGAACACCTTCAGCCTCCTCAATGCCATCTATTTCGCCGCGGCCTGGAACACCCCCTTCGACCCTGCCGACACCACGGACAGGCCTTTCACCACCGGAAACGGCGACGTGGCGAGTGTCCCAACAATGAGCCAGGCAGTGGGAATGAAGTACGCCGAGAGCGAGCGGTGGCGGGCGGTGGACCTTCCCTATGCGGAGGGAGCCGTGATGCGCCTGGTGCTGCCGGCGGCCGGAACCCCCGCCGGGCCGTCCGCGGATGAGCTGGCCCGGATTGGTGAGGCGCTGGAGCCCGCCCCTGCCCAGCCCGTCCGCATCACGCTGCCCCGCTGGGACCACAAGAGCAGCTTCGACCTTCGGAAGGTCCTCGAAGCCATGGGCCTGTCCCGCACGCTCACCACGGAGACGGACTTCGACGCGATCCAGCCGGGGCTGAAGCTGACGCAAGCCGCCCAGGCCGCCAACATCACCGTCGCGGAGAAGGGGACTGTGGCGGCCGCCGTCACGCAGCTGAATGGACGGGCCGTCAGTGCACCGCCCGAGCCCGCCGTGTCGATCGCCTTCGACCGGCCGTTCCACTACCAGATCGTCCACAGCGGAACGGGGCTGCCGCTCTTCATGGGGAAGGTGGCCGACCCGCGTTCGTGACCGGGCCGGGCCGGCGGTTAGCGCGGGCCGCCCTGCCAGAGGGCGTCAAACGGCGCGCCGGACGCCACGCGGTTTTGGATCCCGGCCGTCACGAATTCCTTGGCGGCACGCGCTGCTTCCAGCGGTGACGAACCCTTGGCCAGTTCCGCTGTGACGGCGGCGGCAAGCGAGCAGCCCGCACCGGAGACGGCCACATCGCCCACCTTCGGCGCCCTCAGGATTTCCAGCGTCTGGCCGTCATAAAAGACGTCGACGGCGTCCGGGCCAGCCAGCCGCACCCCGCCCTTGGCCAGCACTGCCGCGCCGCTGAGCTCATGGATGCGCACGGCGGCTGCCTTGAGGGATTCGACGTCGGTGATTTCCAGCCCGGACAGCGACTCCGCCTCGAAGTGGTTCGGCGTCACGAACGTGGCCAGCGGCAGGATCTGCGCCTTCAGGGCCTGGTCCGTGTCCAGGGCGTGGCCCGGCTCCTGGCCCTTGCAGATCAGGACCGGGTCCAGGACCACATTCCCAAAGTCGCTGTCCTTCAGTGCACCGGCAACAGTGGCGATGGTGGCAGGGCTGCCGAGCATCCCGATCTTCACCGTGTCCAGCACGGACGGCGCGCCCGAGGCCGGCCCGTAAGCGGCGGTGGTTGCCTCCAGCTGGTCGGCGATCACCTGCTGGTCCACAGGCACGAAGCGGTGGTTCCAGCTTTCGGCGGGATTGAAGGAGACGATGCAGGTCAGGTTGGCGATGCCGAAGACGCCAAGCTCCTGGAAGGTCCTGAGGTCGGCCTGCGCACCGGCACCGCCGGTTGCTTCGGAGCCGGCAATGGTGAGCACCACGGCCGGGCTGGTGACGTGCGGCATTGCATCAGCGGAAACGGAAGTCATGCACCCATCCTGCCATCCGGCGTCGGCGGATTTCCTTGTGTGGCAGTACAGCGGCGGCTGACCGGGGGTGTTCAGGGGGACAAGGGAGCCGGCCTACCCGAGCTTCAAACGGGGGGTCAGTTCGGCTCGAACCTGCATGCGTACAGGTGGGAGAATGGGGCGACAGTGCTAATACAGCCGGTGTCCCGCTAGCAGTTCCGGACGCCGAGCGAACCACTACGAAACGGACTTCCCATGCCATCTGCCTCCGGCCAGAATGCCCTGCCCGAAACCTCCGCCGCTCCAGGCGCCGCGCGCTTCGCCTCCATTGGGTCCCCGTACTTCGGGGTCATGCTTGCAATTATGGCGGTGGTGCTGATCCTGTCCAACATCGGTGCCTCCAAAGGAGTGGTCCTGGGGCCGATCATCACGGACGGCGGCTTCTTCCTCTTCCCGCTGGCGTACATCCTCGGCGATGTTATCAGCGAGGTCTACGGCTTCAGGGTGGCACGGAAAGCCATCGTCACCACGTTTGCGCTCTCGGTGTTCGCCTCGCTTTGCTACTGGGTGATCATCGCCCTTCCCGGATTCGACGACGAGTTCGGCGCCTCCAAGCAGGCCGCCCTTGAGGGTGCCCTGGGCCCGGTGCCGCAGATCGTGCTGGCCTCGCTGCTGGCGTTCCTTGCCGGCCAGACCATCAACTCGTGGATCCTGGTGCGGATGAAGGCCCGTACGGGGGAGAAGTCCCTCTGGGCCAGGATCATGGGCTCCTCGGTGGCGGGCGAGTTCGTGGACACCCTGATCTTCTGCAGCATCGCAGCGTCGGTCATCGGAATCACCGACCTCGGAACGTTCGTGAACTACGTGGTGGCGGGCTTCGTGTACAAGACCCTGGTGGAGTTCATCCTGGTCCCGGTCACATCGCTGGTGATCCGCTGGATCAAGAAGCGGGAACCCAGCTACGGGGTGGCCAAGATCGTCCCGTAAGCCCTCCGCCTCCTGATTCGGCGAGATCGCCGGAAAGCGCCCAGCCCGCCGGGCGGCTCCGGCGGGCTCGTGGCAATCCGGCGATTTCGACGACGGGGCTATCGCCGGAGCGCGGTCAGGATCCGGACTTTGAACTCCTGCTCGCGAAAGAGGTCTTGCCATTTCACGCGCACGAATTTCCAGCCGTCCTCCGTCAGGGCATTCTCCCGCTGCCGCTCCAGGAACAAAACATCGGCCGTCGGCTTGTAATCGAAGTACTTGGTTTTTCCGTCAAATTCGAGGGCAACCTTCTTCTCCTTCCACGCGAAGTCCAGACGGTACCGGCCTGCCCGGGTACTGACCTCTACCTGCGGTTCGGGAGCAGGCAGTTTCAGGCGGGAAATGAGTTCGCGGGTAAGCGTTTCACCAGCCGATTCGGACCTAGGGTCGGCGTTGGCCAGTGCCTTACGGAGGTTCCTTATACCGCGGCGCCCATGGAGTCCCTCTGCCATGCCATGGATTAGCGACAGATCCGCGCCTAGCCTCAGGGCGTGATCCATGAGCACCAGGGCCTGCGGATAGTTCAGCATCATCGCGCAGTCCACCACGGTCCGCTCGAGCGACGTGACCCGCAGATTCTCCATGACCATAACGTCGGCGTCCGTGTAAGGCATGGTGTGCCCGCGGACATCTGGACCGAGGCGTTCGCTGGAAGGCTGGACCCGCAGCAGGACATGGACCACATCGCTGACGTTCCAGAGGAATAAACGGTGGAGTCGCGCGGCCGAGGTGTGGCTGTAGACATAGTCTCCCGACGACGTCGTGAGCGTTCCGTGCGCGTGGGCGTAGATCAACTGCAGGCTGCGCAGCGGGGCCGACTGCCTGTCCCACAGCTCTCCACGGATGTAGCAGCCATAACGAAGCCGGACCAGCTTCCCGTGTTTCAGTAATAGTTTGATGGCCCGCGAATTGAGGCCCTTTTCGTGCAACTGGGCGGTGCGCCACATGTTTCCGGTGTTCGGAAGCGCAGGAAGCGGGACTGGCTGGGACTGCATCATCCATCCAGACTGCTGGGCCGTGGCTGGTTCTGGCAGGCGCCGCGGTCGCCATGTGGAAAACCCTGCTCGCTGGAACGGATCCAGGTCGCCGGAGCGCTCCAGCAGGATGGCAGCGTTCCGGCGATCTCGATGAGGGGAAAGCGGGAAGGCAGCTCGTTAGCGAGGCCTAGGAGTAGTACCGGGCCAGGGTTTCCGCCTTGAAGTCGAAGAACGTCCCGGCCTCGATCGCCAGCCGGGCGTCGTCCACCATCTTCACCACGAACCGCTCGTTATGGATGGAGATCAGGGTGGCGGACAGCATCTCCTTGGCCTTGAACAGGTGGTGGATGTACGCCCGGGAGTAATGGGTGCAGGCATAGCAGTCGCAGCCCTCCTGCAGCGGCCCGAAGTCGCGCTTGTATTTCGCCCCGGACAGGTTGAACCGCCCGTACGGGGTGTAGAAAGCGGAGTTCCGCGCAACCCGGGTGGGGGAGACGCAGTCGAAGGTGTCGGCGCCGTTCTCGATGGCGGTGAAAATGTCGTCCGGCTCGGAGATGCCCAGCAGGTGGCGCGGCTTGTCCTCCGGCAGTTCCTCGTTGCACCACCGGACGATAGTGCCCAAGTTCTCCTTCTCCAGGGCACCGCCAATCCCGTACCCGTCAAACGGCATGGCGCCCAAGTCCCGGCAGGCCTTGCGGCGCAGGTCCTCATACTGCGCGCCCTGGATGACGCCGAACAGGGCCTGATACGGCTTCCCCTCCCGTTCGGTGGTGAGCCGGAAGTGCTCGTCGATGCAGCGCAGCGCCCACAGCCGGGTCCGTTCCAGGGACTCCTCCTGGTAGCCGCGGGAGTTCTGCAGCGTGGTCAGCTCGTCGAAGGCGAACATGATGTCCGCACCGATTTGGTGCTGGACCTGCATGGAGATTTCGGGGGAGAACCGGTGCCGGTCCCCGTTCAGGTGCGACTTGAACCAGACGCCGTCGTCGTCAATATGGGCGAGCCGCTCCTTGCCGGGCGCCACGGCGTCGTCCGGCCCCGAGGCGTCCACGGACTTCATGTCGATGACCTTCTTGAACCCCGAGCCGAGGCTCATCACTTGGAACCCGCCGGAGTCCGTGAAGGTGGGCCCGGGCCAGTTCATGAAGGCGCCCAGCCCGCCGGCCTCGTCCAGGATATCGGCACCGGGCTGCAGGTAGAGGTGGTAGGCGTTGGCCAGCAGTGCCTGCGCCCCGAGGTCCGCCATGGATTCCGGCAGCACCGCCTTGACCGTGGCCTTGGTTCCGACGGCGATGAAGGCTGGCGTCTGGATCTCGCCGTGGGGAGTGGTGATGGTGCCGGTGCGGCCCAGGAATTCACCGCCGTTGTCCGCCACCTGGGCGGCAGTGGGCGGGCAGGATTCAGCGAGCCGGGTGCCCACTTTGAAGGAAAACCCGGACTGCTCCGGCAGGTGTACGGGGGGCGGCGCGGAGGCCGCAGACGGAGCGGAACTGGGGTTTGCTGGCACCGTACCAGTGTGCCAGCAATCGGTACAGTGCCAGCAATCAGCGGGGGCGCCGGCGATCCATGCAGCGCCAGCAGTCAGTAGGGCGCCGGAAAACCAGCCAGGTCCGTTAGCTCACCGGCTCGGACGCGGAGTAGTTTTCGGCCCGCCAGGATTCCCAGGACGAACGGATGGAATCAAGCTTTGCAGCTCCAAGGTCATAGGTGGAGACGATGACCATGGACCCTTCACCCTCCTCACGCACGTCCTTGATGGCGGGATGGTCCGCCACCACCAGGAGCCCCTCGCCGTGTTCCGCGTAGTTGTGGACGGTGAGCCCCACCTGGTGGCTGGTGCGGTACCAGACCTTGCCGCTGACTTCCTCGCCGGTGCCCAGGCGCAGCTGGTATGGCTCACCGGGTGCCGGCAGGTCCGACAGCCCGAGCTTTTCGATCGCCGACCCCTGGCCCTCGGTCAGGTGCAGGAATAGGGTGTGGCGCTTGCCGTGCGGGTGGCGTTCCAGCGCGAACCGAAGCTGCTGCAGGAACGTCAGCCAGCCTTGGGTGATGTCCTCGTCCCAGGCCGCCCACTCCGAGTTGTGGTCCAGCGCCCCGCGCGTCACGCTGACCTGGGTCCCGCCCGGAACGGGATGGAGCTCGAACGTGTCGCCGCCGTGCACGGTCAGGCTGGTGTGGTCCGGGGCTTCTTCCACGTCGCCGGAAAAGTAGATCTCCTTGATTTCGGCATCCAGGTCCTCGGCCTGCCAGCCGTGCCATTGGGCCACCTTGGACGGTTCACGCAGCATGGTCCAGACCTGCGGTGCATCGGCGTTGATCACTACGCTGAGATTGTTCGTCATAGCCCCGAATGTACAACTCCGGCCCGGCCCCGGGTAGGGGCAATTTGCTCAGGAGCGGACGGCCTCAAGTTCGTTGCTGATCCGTCGCTCCAGCTCGCCCATGCCGATGGTCTCGGACCCGCCGTGCGCCCTCAGGAACAGCAGGGATTCGAGCCGGAGCAACCGCCATTCCCGCTCGGCGTCGTGGTTCGAGTTGTCAATGGACCGGAAAATTTCCTTGTCGTACAGGTTGGGCTCGTTGAGGGAGCGCTGCCGGACCTTGGCCGCCATCCGTGCCTTGAACGGGTCCGTTTCATGGCTTTCGGGCGTCCGGATCAGTTTTTCGTAAACAGCTGCCCGCTCATTCTGGCCGTCCTGCCGGCAGATGTAGCTGGCCAGCGCCAGGGAGGCCTCCACAGATGTCCAGCGCCCGGGGTTTCCGTCGTACGGGAGGACAGTGAGGAGGTCGGCAACCGCCAGCGCACCCTCGGCATCCTTGAGGGTGACGAACAGTTCGTGCGCGAGGTCGCTGAGGTCCTTCAGGCAGCTGCCGGACTTGAAATTGACGCCTTTGGACAACCGGTCGGTCAGCAACTGGACTCCGGTGGCGTCCGGATGCGCATGCGCGGCGGCTTCCACGACGGACTCAGGGGTGCCGTCCGGGGCCGGGATCAAAGCGAGTTCTTCTTCGCTGGGAACGTTGGCCGCCGGCGGAACCGGCGGCAGGGGAGGCACGACGACGGCGGGCGCTGCAGCCGCGGTTGCCGCCTCGCCGCCGGACTGCTCCTGTCCGGCTTCGGCCAGGTGCGCCAGCCCGGCCTGTGGACCTGGTTCTTCCGCGGGCGCGCCCTCCCCCGGCGCGGCGGCCAGCGAAAGGTGTGTGACGCCGTCGGACGCTGCTGCGGAACCTGGCTCGACGGTGGTGACGGTGGCGCCCACGGCGATCCGCAGGGTTCCGCCGCCGGCGAGGCTTGCGAGCACCAGCGCGGGAGACCCGAAATCGTCCCGTTCCAGCTCAACCGCCTGGATCTCCGCCGTCCGTTCACCGTCGGGCAGGAGGATGAGGCTGCCGGTGGTCAGGGATCCAGCCTGCAGCTCACGATGGTTCCGGGCGGCTGGTGTTTCGGTCATGGGAGTCCTTAAGTTCTCTTGCGGTCCGCCGTCCAGTCTACAAAGGCGGACGGCTTATTCGCGGGACCCCCAGGTTCCGGCGGGGTTGTCAGGAGCCGACGCCGGCGAATGCCAGGGCCTGGCGGATCAGGCCGCCGCGGCCGCCGGAAAACTCCATCTGGACGCCGGGGCTGAGGACTTCCTCGGGGGTCATCCAGGTCAGTTCCAGGGCATCCTGGCGCGGCTCGCATTCTCCGGTCACAGGAATCACGTAGGCCAGCGATACGGCGTGTTGCCGGTCATCGGTGAAGCCGGTCTGGGACGGGGCAGGGAAGTATTCGGCCACCGTGAAGGGGACCGGGCTGATGGGCAGCTGCGGGAACGCCAGCGGCCCGAGGTCCTTTTCCATGTGCCGGAGGAGGGCAGCGCGGATGGTTTCGCGGTAGATAACGCGGCCGGACACCAAGGAACGGACCATGGTCCCGTCCTCGTCGGCCTGCAGCAAGGTGCCCACTTCGTTCACGTAGCCCAGCGGATCCAGCCTGACCGGCACGGCCTCCACGTACACCATGGGCAGCCGCCCGCGCGCCTCAAAGAGGTCTTCTTCGGAAAGCCAGCCGGGATTCGGATCAGGTGTGCGCACGTTCATGGTCTATTTCTACCCCATGGAACGGTGCTGGGAGATCCAGACTGTCGCGGGCACGGAGGGCGCGCCGGGCCTGGCCGCGTCCGGGTTGGCCACATGGAGGGTGCTCCCGAAAGCCTCCTCGGTAAGGCTTGCCTCGAGTCCAGCGGCGGTAAGCCGGTCCCGCAGCGGGGCCAGGCCGCCGTCGTACTCGAAGCCCAGTCCGGACCGCGGCGGCCCGGACGCCGGGCGCACCAGGAGGACGCCGCCGTTCTTCGCAGTGAAGTCCGCGGTTTCGTCGTTGTCCGGCACCGGCCGCGGCCGGGCGCCGATGTGCCGCAGGGTGCGGGCGGCGGCGTCGGCCTCCTCCGTGAACCAGACCCCGACGACGGCGAGCGCCGGGTCCGCGCCGGTGTCACCCTCAACGGTGGCGGCTTTGTCCGCCAGGAAGGTGAACCCGTCAGGCCCCGTGATCCGGCAGGCATCGCCGTGGGATTCGGTGACCAGTTCGGCGGGTGCTGTTCCGTCGTCCTGGGCCGCGAGGTTGGTGCGGCGGGCGAACTCGGCCAGGTCGCCGGCTTCCACTGCCAGCGCCGTGGTCCCGTCTTCCGCAGCCCCTTGGGGAACCTCGTGCAGGGCCAGCCTGCCGGCCCCGGCGTCGTAGACACGGAAGCCGCCGTCGCCCTCCGTCAGGACCAGGCCCAGGGCGGTCAGCAGCCGGTCCCAGGACTCGATGTTGGACGTGTAATGCAGGGGACGGACGCGGAGCATCGGTTTGTCCTTCATCTCGGCAACAGTGCGATGAGCCCCATGATGCCACGGGCGGGGCGCGAAGGGGATGGGGCTTGTGCGCCGGCAAAGCACGGGCAGAATAGGCGCATGGCCATCGAACTCGAGGAACTGCTGGTGCCCGATGCTGCCGCCTGGCGGAGCTGGCTGGAGGCGAACCACGGGAGCAGTCCCGGAGTGTGGCTGGTGCTGCACAAGAAGGGCGGGCAGGTCACCGAACTCGACTACGCCGCGGCCCTCGATGAAGCGCTGTGCTTCGGCTGGATCGACGGCCAGGCCCGGCGCCGGGATGACGAAAGCTCCTACCAGCGGATGACGCCGCGCGGTCCCCGCAGTGCATGGTCGGCCCGGAACGTCACCTACGTGGCGCGCCTGGAGGAAGCGGGAAAAATGACCGACGCCGGCCGGGCCGCCGTCGACGCCGCCAAGGCCGACGGACGGTGGGACAAAGCATACGCGGGGCAGGCGACGGCGGAAGTCCCCGCGGACCTGGCGGCTGCCATCGCCGCAGTTCCGGCAGCCCAGGCCATGTTCGATGTCCTCACCAGGACCAACCGGTTCGCCCTGATTTACCGGACGAACTCAGTGAAGCAGCCGGCCACCCGTGAGCGCAAAATCGCGGGTTTCGTGGAAATGCTGGCCCGCGGTGAGGCCCCGTACCCGCAGAAGCAGCGCCCAGGCGGAGCCGGGTAAACCCCCACCCTTATTGAGTTTTTGTCCAGATTTGGCGACTTCCAGTGCCCGAAGGCCGCCATATCTGGACAAAAGCTCCTCCCCTGAGGGAGGGGTGTGTGCGTCACGATTGGGGTTCCGCATAACGAACCGGTAACATTGATGGCTCACTTGCACTGGTGCCGTTCCCCGAGCCGGGGGACGGCACTTGCGCGTTCAGCGACGGATTGAATTTTCATGCCCCGACATACCCTCGGACCGGTACTTCCCGCCCTCAAGCGCTTCGCCGCCAACCGCCGCCTCCTGGTGTGGACGGCAGCTGCCGCGGCTGTCCTCGCCCTGGCAGTCTCGCTGGTGCTCGCCGGCAACGCCAGGCCTGGCCCTGCCGCCACAGCCGGACGCGTGCTTGACGGGGTGGCGGCCGCCCAGGCCGCCGCCATGGACCGCAACGGCGGCTACGCCTCGCTGTGGCTCCAGGGCAATGATGCGACCCTCTCTGAACGCGGCGCGGCCGTTCCGGCAGACGGCGCCGAGGATGTCCGCGCCATCGAGTGCGGGACAGGATGGCTGGCTGGTGTCCGCGTGGAAGGCAAGGTCTTCCTGCGGAGCAGCGCCGCCTCCGATCAGGTGGAAGAGGACGCTGAGGCAGTCCGGCTCCCCGAGTGCATCAGCCCGGAAGCCCGCGATGCCCTGCTCACGGACCTGGGCGCCGGCAAGTCCTGGCCGAAACCGGAAGCTTCGGCACTGGAGGTGCCGGAGGAGGACCCCGGGTTCCGTCCCGCCTACCACCTGACGCCGGACCAGCGCTGGATGAATGACCCCCAGCGGCCGTTCTTCCTGGACGGGCTCTGGCACTACTACTACCTCTACAACGTGGACTACCCCGAGGGGAATGGCACTGAGTGGTTCCATGCCACCAGCACCGACCTGGTGCACTGGAACAACGAGGGCGTGGCTATCGAGAAGTTCCGCAACGGCCTCGGGGACATTGAAACGGGGTCCGCCGTGGTGGATACGGAGGGCACCGCGGGCTTCGGCAAAGGGGCCGTGATCGCCGTCCTCACCCAGCAGCATGACGGCGTCCAGCGGCAGTCGCTGTTCTACTCCACGGACAACGGCTACAGCTTCCAGAACTACGAACAGAATCCGGTCATGGAGAACCCCGGCGCCGAGCACTGGCGGGATCCTCGGATCGTGCGGGATGAGGCCAACAACCAGTGGCTGATGCTGCTCGCCGAGGGCCACAAAATCGGCTTCTACACGTCCAAGGACCTCAAGGACTGGACCTACGTTTCCGCGTTTGAGCGGGACGGCCTCGGCATCCTGGAATGCCCGGATTTCTTCCAGATGGACGTGGACGGCGACCCCGCCAAGCGCACCTGGGTGCTGGCCGCCAGCGCCAACGGCGCGGACGAGGGCCGGACCACCGGCCTGGCGTACTGGACCGGCGACTTTGACGGGAAGGGTTTCACACCGGACGGAGGGCACCAGTGGCTCGACGGCGGATCGGACTTCTACGCCGCCGTCACCTGGGACGATCCGCGCCTGACGGACGGTCAACGCAAGGCCTCCCGGCACGCCATCGGCTGGATGAACAACTGGGCCTACGCCCGTAACCTGCCCACGGACAACTGGTTCGGGGCGGCCTCCGTGGTGCGTGACCTCCGGCTGGAGTCCGACGGCGGCCGCCCGGCCCTGGTGTCCACACCCACCTCCGCGCTGCGGTCGCTGGAAGGCGAAGCGGCGCAGGTGCCGGCCGGGCCGCTGACGGAGGAATCCGCGCTGGCCGTACCGGAGAGCGGCGCCTACAAGGCCGAGTTCGAATTTGAGCGGCCTGCAGCCAACACTGGAGAGGCGCGGATGCTCCTGCGAAGCGGCGGCAGGACCTACGCCACCGTGGGCTACGACTTTGCCAGCGGCAAGGCCTTCGTGGTCCGGGACGATGCCGTGTCCGCAACCATCAAGGACAGGGACGACCTGCCGGCGGGCAAGGGCGCGGTGGATCCCGTGTACCGGGACGTGCGGGCGGTTGAAGGTCCTTCCACAGGCGACACTGTCCGCCTCACCGTCTACGTTGACCGCTCCTCCGTGGAAGTGTTCGTGGACGGCGGCCGGCAAACCCTGACGTCGCTGGTGTTCCCGCCCGACGGGGCGAAGGAAGCGCGGCTGGCAGCAGAGGGCGGGCAGATGTCACTCAAGGGCGGTTCCGTGACGCCGCTGGCTGGGATCCGCTAGGAACCGGTGATGGCTGCAGCAGCCTCAAGCGTCATCCAGGCCTGCAGCTGGGTGGAAAGCTCGACGGCGGCGCCCGGCGGATACGTCTGCTCCGCCGGCCGTGCGGCATGCACGGAGAAGACGCTCCGGCCCGGATGGCTGCCGGGCGCTGCTCCGGCGTCCAGCGTGCGCCGTCCGTCCCAGAACGCCTGGGCGCTGTCCGTCACCAGGCGCGCCGCCGTTGCGCGGGCAGCCTCCGGAAGCCTGCTGTCGGTTGCGGCCAGGGCCAGGTAGCGGCAGAGGATCCCGGTGAACAAGCCGCCGTCGCCCGTCCCTTCGCAGCGCAGCACCGTGCGGGGTCCGGCGTCGCCCGCATCCAGGGCCGGCACGGTGAGGTGCCGGTCCACGGCGTCTACCAGTTCCGCCGCCCGGGCTAGGTTGGCATCGCCGCCCAGTTCCAGGAGGGCGCCCAGCACGGGCCCCTGGTTGTAGGTGTAGACAGCCCGGTCCACCGTCACGTTCCCGGAGGCATCAAGGCGGGCGCCGTCGAGGTACAGGCGCTGCTCCGGGTCGAAGAGGGTGCGGTCCAGCCAGTCGAGCAGGGACTGTGCCGTGGCGCGCTGCCCGGTGCGGGCGTAAAAGAGCGCTACCGGAGCCGTGGCGGGCGTGTTCTTGAAGTCCCGTTTCTTGCTCCAGAACACCCCGCCGCCCAGGTCATCCGTGCTCGCGGCGTCAAACTGGAGCGCCAGGGTTTCGCGGACCCTGGCATTCCGGCGGCGGCCCGGCTTCCGTGTCTCCTCGGCGAGGGCATCCAGGCGGAGCGTCGCCAGGGCCAGCCAGGCCATGTCGTCGTAGTAGTTGTTGACGAAGGTGAATGCGTTGCGCAGCCGGATCCCGGTCACCAGCCTGGAAGCGAGCTGCCCGGCGCTCGGGTTGCGCGGGCCGTCGAACCGTGCCGCCGGTGTTGGCCCGCTGCCCAGTTCCCGCCGGCCGGTGTCCACCAGGCAGTCCACGTAATGGGCCTGCCACCAGTAGTGCCACGGGCTGGCCAGGGCGGCGCCGGAGGCCAGCCGCCGCAGGACATGCCGCCAGGCAGGGCCCGTCTCTACGGGCGGCCGGGGGTTCCATGCCACGGCGGCCAAGTGCGTGCCTGGCAGGAAGAGCAGTTTCCGGCCGAAGAGCGCCGTGACGGACCGTGCGGCATGGGTGGCGCGGTCCTGCCAGGCCGAACCAGCGGTATGGCGGGAGGTCATGGGTTCCACCCTAACGGGGCGCGCACGGACCGGGCGGGAACGGCGGGTGGTGCGCACCGACCGGCTCTTCAGTTAACATTCACTAACTGATACGCTGCGGCTGCACCCGCGGTTGAGGGGCCACATCAAGGAGGATGGATGGACATTGCAGGCAGCGTCGCGCTCGTCACCGGAGGTGCGTCCGGCCTTGGTGCCGCCACCGTCCGCACCCTGTTCGACGCCGGTGCCTCCGTGGTGATCCTTGACCTACCGTCCTCCGCCGGGGCCGCCCTCGCGGACGAATTGAACAAGGCTGCTGCCACGGCCGACGCCGGGCAAGCCGGGCCAGGCCCCGGCGGCCCTGGCGGCCCTGGCGGCTTGGGCGGCACCCGCAAATCCGCCGTCTTTGCCCCCGCGGACGTGACCAATGAAGCGGAGGTGCAGGCCGCCGTCGACGCTGCCGGCCGGCTCGGGCCCCTGCGGATCGTGGTGAACTGCGCAGGAATCGCCACTCCCGGCAAGGTGCTGGGGCGCGAGGGAATCCTTCCGCTGGAGGCGTTCAACCGCGTTGTCCAGGTCAACCTGCTGGGCACCTTCAACGTCCTGCGCCTGGCCGCCGCAGCCATGGTGGCCACCGAGCCCGTCGTCACCGAACTGGGCGGTCCAGAGCGGGGCGTCATCATCAACACCGCCTCGGTGGCGGCGTTCGAAGGCCAGATCGGCCAGCCGGCGTACGCTGCGTCCAAGGGTGCGGTGGCCGCGATGACGCTGCCCATCGCCCGGGAACTGGCGCGCTCGCTGGTGCGGGTGGTCACCATCGCACCCGGAATCTTCGAAACCCCGATGATGGCCGGCCTTCCGCAGGAGGCGCAGGACTCGCTGGGCGCGCAGGTTCCGCATCCGTCCAGGCTTGGCCGGCCGCAGGAATACGCCCGGCTGGTGGCCCATATTGTCGACAACGCGATGCTCAACGGTGAGACCATCCGCCTGGACGGTGCTATCCGCATGGGGCCAAAGTGACCGCCCCCTCAGGAGGCAAGGTGGACCTGCCCGCAGCCGACTTCTTCGACGTCGAGTCCCTGCTGAACCAGCCGGAACGGGACAAGCTGGCCGAGTTGCGGGCGTTCCTGTCCGCGGAAGTCGCGCCGTATGCCGTGGACTGGTGGAACAAGGCGGAATTTCCCGCCCACATCCTGCCCAAACTGGCCGCCCTCGAACTGAGCACGCCGGCCCAGCGCGGCTACAGCAACCTGTTCGCGGGACTGGTCATCGCCGAGATCACCCGCGTGGATACGTCCCTCGCCACGTTCTTCCTGGTCCACCACGACCTCTTCGTCGAGTCCCTCTACGCGTTCGGCAGCCAGCAACAGCAGCAGCGCCTGCTCTCCGATGCATCAAACCTTCGCATCACAGGTGCCTTCGCCCTTACTGAGCCGGAGCACGGCTCGGACGTTGCGGGCGGGATGGAAACCCGTGCCCGCCGGATATCGTCAACAACCGGCAGGACCGACGACGGCGGGGACACCTGGGTGCTGAACGGCGCCAAGCGCTGGATCGGCAACGGGACGTTCTGCGACTACATGCTGGTGTGGGCTCGGGATGAGGCAGACGGGGCCGTCCGCGGGTTCATCGTGGACGCCACCCTGCCCGGAATCAGCCGGACCAGGATCGAGAACAAGATTGCGCTGCGGACGGTGCAGAACGCGGACATCGTGTTCACGGACGTCCGGGTGGCCGAAGCGGACCGGTTCGCCGCCATCAGCAGCTTCGACGACACCAAGGAACTCCTCCGCAGCTCGCGCATCATGGTGGCGTGGCAGACCGTGGGGCAGCAGCTGGCCGCGTTCGACGTCGCCCGTCAGTACGCCGTCGAACGGCACCAGTTCGGCCGCCCGCTGGCGCAGTTCCAGCTCATCCAGCAGCAACTGGTCACCATGCTGGGCAACGCCGTGGCCAGCATGGGAATGATGGCGGGGCTCGCCCGGCTGCAGGACCAAGGTGCCGCGGACATGCCCCAGGTTGCCCTGGCGAAGTCCTACCTCAGCGCCCGGATGCGCGAAACCGTGGCGCTGGGCCGGTCCATCCTGGGTGGCAACGGCATTGTCACGGACTACCGGATGGCGAAGATCTTCTCCGATGCCGAGGCCATCTACACATATGAGGGCTCTTTCGAAATCAACACCCTGATTGCCGGCCGCGCGGTGACCGGCATGTCCGCCATCGCCTAGGATTCCAGCAGATACGGCAGCTTCTCGCCTGCCTCCACACGGATGTCCAGGCTGTTGTTCTTCGCGGGCATGGGGCAGGTGCCGTAGGGGGTGAAGGCGCTGGGGTAGTTGATGGCCCGGTTGAAGTCGAGCACCACGGAACCGTCGGGCCGCGGCCGGGGTGTGGAGAGCTTGCGCCAGTCGTCGGTGGTGTCCCCGTTGGTCTCGTCATGGAACGTGACCGTCAGCGCGCCGAGTTTCTCCTCCTCTGCCTGCAGCCGGAATTCATGGGGGCTCCCGGGAAGCCGGAACACCACCTCACCAACACTCCGGTGGACGCCGTCCACCAGCGGGTTGGCGGTGGCGATGGGGACATCCACCGGCTCCGGGTAGGGCTCGAACCGGCCCGTCACCTCCCAGCCGGGGTTGTAGGCATAGGTGGGAACGCCGTCGAACCCGGCGAGCACCGGGGAGTCCGAGTCCCTGGTCCGGATCGCGTACCGCCCGGCCCGCATGGCCAGCTCCACCACCACCTGGTCACCGTCCGGTCCGCCGAACCGGACCCACATCAGCGATTCCTCGTCGGCGAGCGCGGCCGTGACGGTGCCGTCCAGCAGCTCCCCGGTCTCCACGAGCGCCAGGCCGTCGGCCGGCACCGCGGTGAGTGACGCCGTCGCGCCTTGGCTGGACCCGGTGCCGTCCGTTGACCACAGGCCGGGAGCCAGGTCGACGGCGGAGGGGACGTCCTCCAGCCACTGGAAGGACGTGAGTGTCAGCCAGCCGTGGCGGGCCGCAAGGGCCTTGTCGCGGTTGGCGCGGAAGCGCTGCCAGCGCTCGATGGAGGCGGTGGGGATGTTCATGGTTCCTTCCGGTTGTCCTGCCCCGGCTACAACTGCGGCCTGCGTCCGTTCATTCCGCGGCAGGGGGACGTTCCTGCTTGCCGCGGGCGGCGGGCGGAGTACCCTCAGAACCAGCAGTCACGGGGCAAGTGCCGGGCCGTCTGGAGCGGCCCGGCAAACAGAGGGAGATGACATGCGGATTGCCGTCTTTGGCACCGGAACGGTGGGACGCGCGCTGGCGGGCGCCCTGGTTGAACGGGGGCATGAGGTGACGGTGGGGACCCGGGATCCGGGCGAAACCGCCTCCCGCACCGGGCCGGACCGGATGGGCAGGCCCCCTTTCAGCGAATGGCAGGCCAGGCATCCGGATGTTGGCCTGGCGGATTTTGCCGGCGCCGCAGAGGCCGCTGAACTGGTGGTGAATGCCACCAGCGGGGCGGGGACCCTGGCGGCGCTCGGTGCCGCCGGTCCTGAACCCGGTCAACACCGACAGCCTGGCCGAGCGGATCCAGCAGGCGTTCCCCGGCGCGCGGGTGGTGAAGACGCTCAACACCATGAACGCCGCCCTGATGGTGGATCCCGGCCGGCTGGCCGGCGGCGACCACTCGGTATTCCTGTCCGGCGACGACGCTTCGGCCAAGGAGACTGTCCGGGAACTGCTGGAGTCCTTTGGACACCGGGACATCATCGACCTCGGTGACATCACCACGGCCCGGGGAGCGGAAATGTGGCTTCCCCTCTGGCTGCGGCTTTCCGGCGTTTTGGGCACGGCGGTCTTCAACATAAAAGTGGTCCGCGGGGTTGAATAGGCTGCGTGGACATTCTTGCCGGAATCAACAGTGAATGGTTGAAGGCGCTGACCTGGATCGCAGCGCTGGTGTGTGGTGTTGCCGTACTGCTGTGGCGGCCGCGCCGGCCGGACCTGGCGGCGCTCGCTGCCGTCGTCACGTTTGTGGCCGCCAGCACGGGCGCGGGCATCTACGTGCTGAACCATCTGGGTGACGGCCGCTGGGGTGGAGACCAGGAAGCCCGGCTGGACCCGCCGGAGCTCTCCGGGACCCCGGTGGTGGGGGAGTTCCTGCGCCCGCTGGACGGGGCGCTGAACTCAATGGCCGACGGCGTGAATGACTTCGTGGACTTCCGGGCGGCGCTTCCCGTGGCCCTGGAGTATTTCGCCGCGGCCGGCTGGGCGCTGGCCCTCCTGGTCCCGGTAGGCGCAGCGGTGCTTGCCGTGAACGCGGCGGTGTCCCGCCGTCGTCATGCGGAGGCAGCTGCCGCCCGTACGGAATTGGCGGATCTGCGCGCCGAACTGGAGCGCGTGAAGCGCCACGTAGGTTACCCGGCAGATGACATTATCTGAGACAAATTGCCGTGTCGACGTGCCCTGCGGGTACCATCTTTAGCTAGTAACGTGGCTCACAGTATCCAGCGCAGTGTACGAGCCAAGTCCAAAACCCTCGAGAGATTGCTTCCATGGCTCACACTGCAACAAATCCCGAAACCGACCTTGCCGCCGAACTGAGGGCGGACGTCCGGCGTGTGTCCACGCTGCTGGGTGAATCCCTGGTCCGCCAGCACGGGCCTGAACTCCTGGACCTCGTGGAGCAGGTCCGGCTCCTCACCAAGGAGTCCAAGGAGGCAGCCCGCGGCGGCGCCGACGCCACCGGGCCCTGGAGCGCGCACGACGTCGTCGCCCAGGTCCGCGAACTCCTCGGCTCCCTGCCCATCGAGCAGGCAACCGACTTGGTCCGCGCCTTCGCGTTCTACTTCCACCTCGCCAATGCCGCCGAGCAGGTCCACCGCGTCCGCGGCCTGCGGACCCGCGCCGAGAAGGACGGCTGGCTGGCCAAGACCGTTGCCGAGATCGCCGGCCAGGCCGGGCCGGCTGTGCTGCAGGAAGTGGTCAACGGGCTGGATGTCCGGCCCATCTTCACCGCCCACCCCACGGAAGCGTCCCGCCGCTCCGTGCTGGACAAGATCCGCAAGCTTTCCGACGTCCTCGCCCAGCCCACCGCCGAAGGCACCACGGCCCGCCGCCGGCAGGACCGGCAGCTGGCCGAGATCATCGACCAGATGTGGCAGACCGACGAGCTGCGCCAGGTCCGGCCCACCCCCGTTGACGAAGCCCGCAACGCCATCTACTACCTGGGCGGCATCCTCACCGACGCCATGCCCGAGATGCTCACCGAACTGGCCGAACTGCTGGGGGACCACGGCGTCACGCTCGCGTCCAAGGACGCGCCCATCCGCTTCGGTTCCTGGATCGGCGGTGACCGCGACGGTAACCCCAACGTCACCGCGGCCGTCACCCGGGAGATTCTGCAGATCCAGAACCAGCACGCCATCCGGATCAGCATCGGCATGATCGACGAGCTGATCTCCATCCTGTCCAATTCCACGGCCCTTGCCGGAGCGGACCGGGAACTGCTGGAGTCCATCGACGCCGACCTGAAGAAGCTGCCCGGCCTGGACAAGCGGGTCCTGGAACTGAATGCGCAGGAGCCGTACCGGCTGAAGCTGACCTGCATCAAGGCCAAGCTCATCAACACCGGCAAGCGGGTGGCCGCCAACTCCAACCACGAGCACGGCCGGGACTACAGCGGAACCGGCGAACTGCTGGCCGACCTTGAGCTGCTGGAACTCTCGCTCCGCAACCACTCCGCCTCCCTTGCCGCGGATGGCGCGCTTGCCCGGGTCCGCCGTGCCATCGCATCCTTCGGCCTGCACCTGGCCACCCTGGACATCCGGGAGCACGCAGACCACCACCACGACGCCGTCGGCCAGCTGATGGACCGGATCGGCGGGCCCGGGCTCCGCTATGCCGAGCTCAGCCGCAAGGAACGCTTCGAGGTGCTGGGCTCCGAACTCGCCTCCCGCCGGCCGCTGTCCGGCCACCCGATCAAGCTCGACGGCGCCGCTGACGGCACGTACGACGTCTTCCGTGAGATCCGCCGAGCCCTGCGCATGTACGGCCCGGACGTCATCGAGACCTACATCATCTCCATGACCCGCGGCGCGGACGATGTCCTGGCTGCCGCAGTCATCGCCCGCGAAGCCGGCCTGGTCAACCTGTTCGGCGACAAGCCCTACGCAAAGATCGGATTCGCGCCGCTGCTCGAGACCGTGGAGGAGCTGCGCGCCTCGGCGGAGATCATCGACCAGCTGCTCTCGGACCCGTCCTACCGTGAACTGGTGCGGCTGCGCGGCGACATCCAGGAAGTGATGCTGGGCTACTCGGACTCCAACAAGGAGTCCGGCGTGCTGACCAGCCAGTGGGAGATCCACAAGACCCAGCGCAAGCTCCGCGACGTGGCAGCCAAGCACGGGGTGCGGGTGCGCCTGTTCCACGGCCGCGGCGGCTCTGTGGGCCGCGGTGGCGGGCCCACCTACGACGCCATCCTGGCCCAGCCCAACGGCGTCCTGGAGGGCGAGATCAAGTTCACCGAACAGGGCGAAGTCATCTCGGACAAGTATTCCCTGCCCGAGCTGGCCCGGGAGAACCTGGAGCTTTCCCTGGCCGCCGTGCTGCAGGGTTCTGCCCTGCATCGGGACCCGCGCACCTCCGAGGACCAGCGGGAACGGTACGCGCACGTCATGGAGACGATCTCTGACGCCGCGTTCGACCGGTACCGGAAGCTCATTGACCACCCGGACCTGCCGGCCTACTTTATGGCATCCACACCGGTAGAGCAGCTCGGATCCCTGAATATCGGATCCCGCCCGTCCAAGCGCCCCGACTCCGGTGCGGGCCTGGGCGGCCTGCGGGCCATCCCGTGGGTGTTCGGCTGGACCCAGTCCCGCCAGATCGTGCCCGGCTGGTTCGGCGTCGGCTCCGGCCTGAAGGCCGCCCGGGAAGCCGGCAACGCGGCGCAGCTCGCGGAGATGATGGAGCACTGGCACTTCTTCCGGTCCGTGCTGTCCAACGTGGAGATGACCCTGGCCAAAACGGACCTGGACATCGCCGGCTACTACGTGGACACCCTGGTGCCAAAGGAACTCCACCACATCTTCCGCACCATCCGGGAGGAGTACGAACTGACCGTCGCCGAGGTGCAGAACCTCACCGGCGAGCACGTCCTGCTGGACGCCCAGCCCACGCTCAAGCGGTCCCTCGAAGTCCGCGACCAGTACCTGGACCCCATCAGCTACCTTCAGGTGGAGCTGCTGCGCCGCGTGCGGGCCGAGAGTGGAAGCATCAGCGGGGCCGAGATCGACGAACGGCTCCAGCGTGCCATGCTCATCACGGTCAACGGGGTGGCCGCCGGCCTGCGCAACACCGGCTAAACCCGCGCTCACTTCTGGCGTGTTTCCCGGCAATGCCCGCTCACTCCCACGTCGGGGAGTGAGCGGGCGTTGTTCTTTGGCCGCCACAAGTGAGCTCGCGTCTCTCGATCCGCCGCCAGAAGTGCGCGAGGGTTTGGATAGGGTGGAGGGCATGCCTTCGTTCCAGACGCGCCTGAAGATCACCGGGCTCCGGCCCGGCAACCCGCCGGAATCGGTCATGGAAACCGCCGTCGAGGTCCTCGGAACGCGCCACCACGTCGAGTCCCACCAGCTGCAGATCGCCGGCGGGGTGCCGCAGCTGAACCTGCGGTTCCTCGTGGAGGCGACCGAGGACAGGGGCGAGAACCAGCAGGCGCGGGAATCGGCAGCGATGATGCGCGACGCCGTCGAACGCGTCGCCCTCACCGGCCAGCTCAGCGTGCTCCGCCGCAGCCGCGGGAAGTGGTTGCCGGTCTAGACTCACTCAGGCGATCGGCGGTTCGGGTTCCTCCACCGGGGAAGGGTTCCCCCGCCGGCGGGTGGCAATGATCCCGACGACGGCCCCCACCACCAGGCCGAGCACAACCCCAATGAGGGAGCTGGCCCAGAACGGCAGACCGGTTGCCGAGCCCGTGAAGTAGCCCAGGCCCACCAACCAGCACGCCCACAGCAGGGCACCCAGTCCCGCGCACAGGCTGAAACCCCGGACCCCAACGTTGGCGATGCCGGCGGCGGCGGAGGTGGCAAGGCGGCCGCCGGGGATGAACCGGGCGCCGATGATGGTCCCATATGTTGAGGACCGCCCGGCCCTGGCTATGGCGTCGTGGATACCGCGGTGGACACGGCGGCCCCACGCCCAGCGGTCCAGCACGTGGCTCAGCCGCCGCCGGAAGAGTTGGAACACCACCATGTCGCCGATCCAGGAAGCCATTGCGGAAAGGAACCCCACCAGGAATACGTTGGTCCGGCCATCCGCGGACAGGGCCCCGCCGGTGATCACCACCATCTCGGAGGGGATGAGGGGGAAGATGGCGTCGCCGAGGACCATGGGGATGATCCAGAAGTAGATGGCCGTTCCCCAGCTCGCAGCGCTGCCGAAGTCCATGGCCACAACGTACCGCACTCCGGGCCCCTGCCGAAGGGGGCTCAGCCGCTCGGCCGCAAGGGACCGACCCGCCGCCTCCGCTGGCCAGCCGGGACGTGGCTCATGTGCCTGCCTGCGAGGAAGTACCAGTAAGGCCAAGCGGTCCAGGCAGCGGCACCTACCGCGACGCCGGCTCCGCCAACCCGGTAGCGGAGCCAGCGCGGAAGCTGCTCCGCGAAGGCAAGGCCTGCTATGGGCAGCGCCCCCAGGAGTCCGGCGCCGATGGCGGTTCCCAGCCTGGCGAGGTCCTCGGGGTAGCCCTTTGACGAAAGCAGGGCACGGTTCGCGAGCAGGAGCCAGCCGCCCTGCACCGTCATCGCGGCCAGAGATATTGCCGTCGAGGGAGTGAAATCGAGCTTCTTCATCACAAGGAGGAATGAACTCGCGGATCCGGCGGCGCATGCTGCCGGCACCAGCCACTTGCCTGCTTCCGCGGAGCGGCCGGGCGGTATCCGGCGGTGCACCTGGAGGATGACCGGGATCACCGCCAGGTTGAAGACTCCGCCCACGGCGTCATTGATCGTTCCGAAGACGAAGGGGCCGCCCTTGGGCACCTCCACGGCGTACATCGCCCCAAGGGTGGCTACGCCCACGACGCCGAGGCCAGCCGCGGCATAGGCGAATTTGGCGGCTGTGCGGTCACCCGGGATCTCGATCAATGTGTCCATGCTCGCCACGCTCCTTCACGGACTGGTCTACCGCGAATGGGGCACGGACACCACCCCACGGACTGACCGCTCCCGCTTGCGGGCAGCGAGTGGCCCTGGTCTGGCCGTCAGGCGCGTGCGCGGACGGCCTCGCTGAGTTCCAGTCCGCTGCGGTACTCCACCGGCTTCCCTGAGACCGGGTCTACGAACCTGATGCCCCGGGCCAGGAGCTGCAGGGGCCTGGTGTAATCGTCCGGGGCTTTGTCCAGCAGGTCCGGATAAAAGGCGTCGTTGACAATTCCCAGTCCCAGGGACGCCATGTGTACCCGCAGCTGGTGCGTCTTGCCGGTGTGCGGTTCCAGACGGTACCTGGCGAGCCGGCCACCACGCGCGGTGCCCGGAGCACCCGCCGCAGGGCCGCCGTCGAACGTTTCCAGCCGCTCAATCCGCGTTTCGGCGTTGGGTTCGCCTTCGACCACCTCCGCGAGGAGGTAGCTGCGGGACTTGGTCATCCGGTTGCGCACCACAACGGGAAATTCGACGGCGGGATGCCCGGGAGCGGGCTCGGCAGCGGACACGCACTCGTATTCCTTCTGCACCTGCCGCTTCTCGAAGAGCACCTGGTACTTCCCGCGGGTCTGCGGATTGGTGGAGAACAGCAGCACCCCGGCGGTCATCCGGTCCAACCGGTGCATGGGAATGAGGTCCGGCAGGCGGAGCTGGTTGCGGAGCCGCACCAGGGCCGACTCCTGGATGTACGTGCCGCCGGGGGTGGTGGGCAGGAAGTGCGGCTTGTCCACCACCAGCAGGTGCTCGTCCTGGTGCAGGATGCTGATGTCCACGGGAATCCGGGTCTCCGGCGGGAGCGTGCGGTAGTACCAGATGAAGGTGTGGTCCTGCAGGGGAGTGCCGCGGTGCAGCGGGACACCGCCTTCGCCCACTATCTCGCCGGCGTCGAAGCGGTCCTCGATGCCCTGCGGGTCGACGTGGCCCCATCGGTGCATCATGTAGTCCATCGCAGTGTCCCAAGGACCCTCCTCGGGAAGGCGCAGGCGGGTGGCGTTGACGCCGTCGCGCACGGGGAGGGGGGATTGCATCACCCGTCCATTCTACTTTGCGGGCCCCAATCCCCTTTCCGCGACCGACGATAAAAAAATTCTTGACAATAAAAATTGTCGGTAAGAGGATGGATGCATGTTGGACATCGAAGTGATCGAGGACCCGGCGGCGGCCGAAGCGTCGCTGGATCCCATTCGCACCCGGATCCTTCGGGAGCTGGGCACGCCCGGGTCCGCCACGCAGCTGGCCGTGAAGGTGGGGCTGCCCCGGCAGAAGGTCAACTACCACCTCAAGGCCCTCGAAAGGCACGGACTGGTGGAACTGGTGGAGGAGCGGCGCAAGGGCAACGTGACCGAACGCGTCCTCCAGGCCACGGCCGCCTCCTACCTCATCTCACCCTCGGCGCTCGCCTCCGTTTCCCCGGACCCCCGCCGCTTCGCGGACCGGTTCTCGGCGTTCTGGCTGCTCGCCCTCGCCGGGCGGATGGTCCAGGAGGTGGGAAAGCTGATCGCCGGGGCCGCGGCTGCCCGCCAGAAGCTCGCCACATTCGCCATCGACGGCGAGGTCACCTTCCGTACCGCCGCTGAGCGCGCCGCGTTCGCTGAGGAACTCGGCGTGGCTGTCACGCAGCTGGTGGACAAATACCATGACGGTGACGCCTCCTCCCGCGGGCGGCGGCACCGGCTGGTGGTGGCTTTGCACCCGGCACTCAAGACAACCAATCAAACCCCCTCAGGCAAGGAGCAGGACAATGACTGACAACCGCAACTTCGAGATCGTCTACGACACCGAACTGCCCGGTACGCCAGAACGGGTGTGGGAGGCCGTCACCACGGGAACCCCCGCATGGATGTTTCCCACGGACCAGTGGCCGGACGTCAAGACCGTGAACGAATACCCCGCCCACCTGGTGTCCCGGATGGACGGCCCCGACGGCTGGTTCAACCAGCTGGAGCATGTCCTGGAACCCCTCGATGGCGGACGCGCCCGGCTGCACTACGTCCACAGCGGAATCTTCGCGGACAACTGGGACGAGCAGTACGACGGTGCCAGCCGCCACACGGAGTTCTACCTGCACACGCTGGGCCAGTACCTGCAGCACTTCGACGGCAAGCCGGTGGTCTTCACCGATGTCCAGGGGCCGGCCGCCTCCCAGGTCCCGGACGGGTTCGAGCAGCTCCGCAAGGCGCTGGGTGTCGAAGCCGCCCGGCAGGGTTCCGCCGTGGATGTGGAGCTCGACGGCGTGGGGCGGCTCACGGGCGAAGTGGACTTCACGAACGAGCACTTCCTGGGCCTGCGCACCTCCGACGCGATGTTCCGGTTCTTTGGCCGCAACGCCTGGGGCGCCCCCGTGGGGATGACCGTCCACGACTTCAGCGGCACGGGGGATTCGGAAACCACCGCCAAGGCATGGAGCGGCTTCCTGGAGCGCGTGTACGCGTAGCGGCGGCCCGACTGGTTTCGACGCGCACAACCCCATGTGACCCGCACATTACCTGGCGCAGTGGAAGTATCCGCCGCGGCAGGTGATTTGCGCCGGACGGAGGAATTGCCGCGTCGAAAGCGGTTGGACGGTCAGGCGGCCCAGCCGCGGCCGATGGCTTCCAGGGCCAGACTGTAGACGGCCTCCCAGGGTGCGTCCGGCGGGCCCATCTGGGCCACTTCCAGGCTGATCAGGCCGTGGACCTGCGCCCAGATGGCCACGGCCACCATCTCCGCCGGCGCAGGACGCAGCGTGCCCGCTGCCTGGGCTGCGGAGACCGCCCCTATCAGCGGATCCATCGCCCCGGCCGCGGCTTCCGGGCTGGGCTTGCAGTCCGCGTAGGCCGCCATGGCTCCGCCAAACATGAGCCGGTACAGTGCGGTATGTTCCAGAGCCCAGCTCCGGTAGGCAATTCCGAGCCCACGGAGCCCTCCCTGGGCCGCCTGCTCCTGGGACTCACGGAATGACCGGAATCCGTGGTCCATGACAGCGGTCAGCAGCTGGGATTTTCCCCCGAACAGCGCGTAAACAGCTGTAGTGGACGTGCCTGCGGCGGCCGCCACGTCGCGGAGGGTTAGCCGCGACGGACCTTCACGGTCCACGAGATCGGCAGTCACTTCCAGCAGTTGCTGTTTGAGGGAATCGGTGTGCATTACAGGTCTTGCCATGGGCCCAATTCTTTCATAACCTTGTTACATAACAGTGTTATGAAATGCAGCGGGAGTCAAAATATCCATTCGCTTCCCCTTGAAGGAGCCCCCCATGGCGCAGGAAGTCTTTCCGGGCCGGTACACCGCCGACCCCGCCCGTGATTCCGTCACTGTTTTCCTGATCGGCATGCGGGCAAACCGCTGGTGGAAGCTTGGGGCCGTCGGAAAGGTCGCCTCGGCCATGCCGCCGATGCTCCGGCACTTGGCCTCCGACCCTCAGTCCGGAATGCTTGGTTTTGAGCAATGGCTGGGGCGGACCACGGTCCTGGTCAGCTACTGGGAGAGTCCCGAGCATCTAAGGAAGTTCGCGGCGGACCGGGAGGCCCCGCACCTGGAACCCTGGCGGCGTTTCATGAAGGAGATGGCAGGACGCGGCGACGTCGGCATTTGGCACGAAACGTACCAGGTGCCCGCTGGCGGGATCGAGGCGGTCTACAGCGGCATGCCGCTGTTCGGGCTGGCCAAAGCCACCAGCCATGTTCCCATCGGGCCCGGAAGCAATACCGCAAAGCAGCGGATGGGCCGTGCCGCCCCGCGGAATGACAAGGCAGCTGACCGGGCGGCAGCAGGAGCCCAGCTGCCTGCCTCCCCAACCAGGTAGCGCCAACTACCGTGATGGGCGTCCGAAACGACACTTGGCGCTAGCTACCTGGGGTGGCGCTCACGCGATCGCCACCGCCGGGGCGGTGGTGAGGGTGCGCCGGAGTTGGGGAGCGGCGTTGAGCTTGTCCTGGGCGGCGCGCAATGCCAGCACTGCAGTTTCCAGCTGCTCAGGCGGCAAGGTGAAGGGCACCCGCAGGAACCGTTCGAACGCTCCGCCGATTCCAAACCGCGGCCCGGCGGCCAGCCGGATGCCGAACTCCGGTGCCAGGACTGTCAGCGCGGTGCTGGACGGAGCCGGCAAACGGCACCACACGGACAGGCCGCCGGCGGGCACGGGGGTCTCCCAGTCGGGCAGATGCTCGCGCAGCAGCTCAAGCAGTGCTGCCCTGTTGGTCCGCAGCGCCGCCAACCGGGCAGGGAGCGGTTCGTCCATGGCCCGGACCAGGTGTGCGGCCGCGAGCTGCTCCATGATCGGACCGCCCAAGTCAACGGTGGTGCGCGCAGCCGCCAAGCGCCCGATCATGGCTTCGGAAGCCCGGATCCAGCCGGTCCGCAGGCCACCCCAGTGCGATTTGCTGAGTGAGCCGATGGTGACCACGTTGGGGCTGAAGCCTGCCAGGGGAGTGGTGCCCACGCCGTCGAGGTTCAGTTCGCGGAGCGTCTCATCCGCCACCAGGACCGTGCCGGTGGCCGCGGCGGCGCGGACCAGCCTCCGGCGCTGGGTGTCGGGCATGGCCATGCCGGTGGGGTTGTGGAAGTCCGGCACCATATACGCGAGCTTGGGGCGCTGCTGGGCCAGGACAGTTTCCAGTGCTGGCAGGTCCCAGCCGCCGGGTGCAAAGGCGACGGGAACGGGCCGGCACCTGGCGGCCCGGATTGCGTCCAGGGCGTTGGGGTAGCTGGGGTGTTCCACGAGGACCCGGTCCTGACGGTCCGCCAGGGTGCGGAGGACTATGGTCAGTGCGTGCTGGGCGCCTGACGTCACCATCACCTGCCCCGCATGGGTGGGCACCCCGGTGGCTGTGTACCTGTCTGCGATCGCCTGGCGGAGCGGAAGCAGGCCGATGGCGTCGTAGCCAAAGCCCGGCAGCAGGGCCGGAAGTTCGGTCAGTGCGGCGGCGAAAGCCCGGTGAACGACTTCACCGCTGGCCGGCAGCGCCGAATATGCCAGGTCCAGCAGCCCTTCCGGCGCTGCCAGGCCCGGGGCGGAGATGGCCCCGGCCCTTTTCCGGCCCGTCCCTGCTCCACCAGTCCCTGTCCTGCCAGCCTCTGTCCCACTGGCTTCCTTGAGTGTGGCGGGGCCGAAAATCGCCGGTCCGAACGGGTCCAGGTCGGGGATCCGGGTCCTGCCGCGGCTGCCTTGTCCGCTGCTGAGGAAACCCTGTTCCCGGAGGATCGCGTACGCGGCCGTAACGGTGGTCCGGCTGACATCCAGGGCCACGGACAGCGCGCGCTCGCTGGGCAGGGCAGTGTCAAGGGGCACCCTGCCGTCCAGGATGAGCAGCCGGACCACATCGGCCAGTTCCCGGTACGCCGGTCCGGCCCCGCGGTTCCATGGCCCCAGAAGGCGGGCGAGCGCTGCTGAACTCAGGGAAGTGGCCATGCAGCCAGTGTCTCAAACTGGCTATGTAATCAAAAGCCAGTTGCGTGGGAGGGTTGTTTCCATGTTGACCCGCAGACTGATCCAGCTCTTCACCGGCCTCGCCATGTACGGCATTTCCCTGGCAATGTTCATCCGGGCTGGGCTTGGCCTGGACCCGTGGGACGTCTTTCACCAAGGGCTGGCGAACCGGACCGGGCTGAGCATCGGCATGGTGGTTATCATCGTGAGCTTCCTGGTCCTCCTGCTGTGGATCCCCCTGCGGCAGTGGCCCGGCTTCGGAACCCTGTGCAACGCCGTCCTGGTGGGCGTCTTCGCCGACGTCGGGCTGGCCCTGATCCCCGCCGTGTCCCAACTTTTCGGCCAGGTGGGGATGCTTGCCGGCGCTGTGCTGCTGAACGGCATCGCCTCCGCCTGCTACATCGGTGCCCGCTTTGGCCCCGGGGCCAGGGACGGGCTGATGACCGGCCTGGCCCGGCGTACCGGCTGGTCCGTCCGCCTGTCCCGCACACTGATCGAGGTGACCGTCCTGGCCGTCGGTTGGGTCCTGGGCGGTTCGGTGGGTGTGGGAACCGTTGTCTACGCACTGGCCATCGGACCCCTGGTGCAGCTGCTGCTGCCGCGGTTCATGGTTCCGGCCGCACTGCCGAAGACTGCCGGCGCTTCACCTGCCACCGTTTGCTGAACCCTTTGCCCGCCCTGGATTACCTCGGTTCCGGCTGGCACTGGGGGCAAAAGTAGATGTCGCGTTCCTCGTCCCCGTTCGGCTTGCCCAGCAGTCCGCGCCGGACAGGGATCCCGCATTTCAGGCACGCCTGGTGCTCGCGGCGGTATACCCAATAGCCGGGCCGGCCAGCCATCCGTCCCACCGGCAAGCCGCGGGCGTTGAGGATGGTGACGCGGCGGCCGGGCCCGAGGTTTACCTCCAGCAGTTGCTTGGCGTCCGTCATCATGGTCCGTACGTCCGCCACCTCCGCAACAGGAGTGGCGGGGTGGACGCCGGAGAGGAAGCAGGCCTCGCAGCGGTAGATGTTGCCGATCCCGGCGAGGTTCCGCTGGTCCAGGAGTGCCACGCCCACCGGAACATCAGGCGCCGAACGGATCCGGCGTTCGGCCTCGTCCAGGTCCCAGTCCGGGCCCAGGAGGTCGGGGCCGAGGAACCCCACGATGGAGTCTTCATTGGCAGTGGCCACCACCTCCACGATGCCCAGGGAGAAGCCGACGGCGTCCGCGGCCGCCGTGCGCAGGACACACCGGGCGGTGTAGCCGGGTTTCCGCCACCTGCCGCCCGGAGGGTAGATCTGCCAGGTGCCCTCCATCTTCAGATGTGAATGGATGGTGAGCCGCTTGCCGTCCGGCCCCACTACCCGCATCAGGAGGTGCTTGCCGCGGGGCACCACCTCGGCCACCGTCCACCCGGCAAGGTCCAGGGTGGCGAAACGGGGGACACGGAAGTCGGAGGCCAGCAGCGTCTGCCCGGCCAGGGCTTTGTGCAGCTGGTTGGCTGCCCGCCACACGGAATCGCCCTCAGGCACGGATCCTCAGCCCCTTCGGGGTGGAGTAGGCTCCGGCGGAACCCAGGGCGGCCGCCACCGGGGTGTCCAGGATGCCGTGCCCGTTGACCTTTTCCATGACCAGCTTGTCCACAGCGCCACGGGTCACGACGCCCACCAGGGCGGCGCCCGCGGCGGCCAGGACGGCAGCATCATCACTGAAGGCAAGCAGGGTCTTGCCGCCCCGTTCCACGTAGAGGACAAGTGCTCCGTCCACAAGGACCACCAGCGCCCCGGCCTTCCGTCCCGGGCGGTGGCCGGTTCCGGCGTCGTCCTGGAGGGCGGGCCAGGGAAGGGCTGCGCCGTAGGGGTTGGCGGGGTCCGTGGCGGCGAGGGCCAGGGCAACCGGCTCCGGTTTGGCGAGCTGGGTGTCCTCGGCGTAGGAGCGCAGGCGGTCAACCGTGGCCGGCACGGCGAACTGGGCCGCCCCCAGATGCTCGATGAAATAGCCCCGCCGGCAGCGCCCCGCTTCCTCCAGCCGGGCCAGCACCTTGTACATCAGGCCGAAGCCGCCCAGGATCTGCTCGGCCATGACTGAACCCCTGGTGACAACGCCATATCGGTCCAACAGGAGCTCGGCAGTGGCGCGGGCATGGATGGTGGGATCGAGCTCCGGTTCCGGCAGCGCGGACCAGCGCCCGGCTGCCAGGGGTGGAGTTGCTGACCATTGAGGTATCACTCATCCTCTTCGCATCAGGAAGCATCCTCTGGGCGCTGATGGAGTGGGACAATGCCCGGACCATTGGCTTGCTCAGT